>JASMKJ010000593.1 GCA_030749275.1 Acidimicrobiales bacterium | reverse complement strand
GACCTTTAGTTTTTCGACCAGCGCAGGCGTCGCACGTCCAGTCCGAACCGTTGAATATTCGTTTTGTGCATGTTCGACAGCTCGATCCATACGCTCTTGTGCATCAGCACAGATTTCTTGTGCGAACTCGCTCACTTGACCAGCGTACCGATCGCGACACCATCGAGGATGGACTCAAGATTTCCTCGTGTCATCAGATCGAAGACGACTATGGGTGTTGCGTTGTCCTTACATACCGCTATGGCGGCACTATCCATTACCGCAAGTTCTTGAGAAAGCACATCGAGGAAGGAGACTTCATCGAGCAGCTCTGCATCAGGGTTGGATTGAGGATCGGATGTATAAACCCCATCAATCCCTGAGTGGGTGCCCTTCAACACTGCATCAGCGTCGATTTCTGCGGCCCTAAGCGCAGCCGCTGTATCTGTCGTAAAGAAGGGGTTTCCTGTGCCAGCAGCGAATATGACGACTCGGCCCTTATCAAGGTGTCGTTCAGCGCGGCGGCGAATGTACGGTTCTGCAATTTGTGCCATACCTATTGCGGTCATGACGCGGGTGGGAACCTCGGCTCGCTCCAAGGCATCTTGGAGTGCAATGGCATTAATCACGGTGGCAAGCATGCCCATGTGATCGGATTGGGCTCGATCCATGCCCCCCACCGAACCCGACATTCCCCTCCAAATGTTGCCGCCACCTACGACAATTGCGATGTCAACGTCGTGAGCTTCTCGAACTGCTGAAATCTCCGAAGCCAGGTTCTTCAGGACTTCACCACTAATGTTCTCGCCCGTTGCGTCAGCAAGCGCTTCACCCGAAAGTTTCAAGACGACTCGTTTCCAAGGGCAATCGCCCTCCCAGCGACGAGTTTGATCCTTCACTTCAACTTCCTATCTCCACCTGAACGAAGCGACTGACCGTTGAGCCGCCAAGCAACTCCGAGATACTAACTTTTTCATCCTTTACGAACTTTTGCTCAAGAAGAGCCGCTTCTCGAAAGAAGCCGTCCATGCGGCCATCGACAATCTTTGTTATCGCTTGCTCAGGCTTGCCTTCATTCCGGGTGATGTTTTCAAGCGTTTCACGCTCCGCATTTACGACCTCAGACGGCACGTCATCTCGATTCAAGTATTTGGGTCTGTTGCTCGCTATGTGAAGAGCGACATCGTGTGCTATTTCTTGGGTTCCTTCGCTGATCTCAACAAGAACTGCGTTGACCCCTCTACCGTTTTGCTGGTGGACATACGCGTCAAGCACAGAGTTCTCGCTGGCTTCATATCGAATTACTTGGCCTAGGTCGATATTTTCCTTGAGAGTAATTTTCAGGTTTTCCAGATCGCTGGAAACTTCAGATACTGCTTCTTCTCCGTTGGCGAGAACCGACGTCAAAATCTTGTCTGCCATTTCTCCAAATTGGTCAGATTTCGCCACAAAGTCGGTCTCGCACTTCAATTCAACTATGGCAGCCGTCTTCCCGTCGACTCGCGCTACTACCACCCCTTCGCTGTTCTCTCTATCGGAACGGCTGGCGCTCTTCGCTATACCCTTTTCTCTCAACCATTGAGCAGCAGCTTCAGCGTCTCCGTCATTTTCAACCAAAGCTTTCTTGGCGTCCATCATTCCCGCGCCGGTTGATTGGCGAAGAGTTTGAACGTCCTTCGCGGTGAAGTCTGCCATTGGATTCGATGTGCCTCGTCGATAGATAGTGGTTAGTTTTCGTCTGTCGAGTCCGAAGACTCTTCAGATTCTTCGTTTTGTTCCGTCTCAGCGACCTCTACGTCTGGTTTAGGCATCGTTTGCGCCGGAGAGTCGACAACTGGGTTGGCCTGAGCTGCCTGCTCAGCGGCAATTCGCGCCTCACGTGCTGCTGCCTCTGCAAGCGCTTTTTGAGCTGCCTCCGACTGCTCGGCTGTAACTCTGGCTTCTTCTTCAGGGCTGCGTTCTCCCGGAACGCTGACAATCGCCCCTTTGCTTTCGGCGATGTACCGTCCCTCACTAACCGCATCCGCTATGACTCTCGTCAACAATTCAGTGCTTCGAATCGCATCATCGTTACCTGGGATCACATAGTCGATTAGATCGGGATCACTATTTGAGTCCGCGACAGCGACGACAGGAAGTTTCAAGCGATTGGCTTCAGCGACGGCAATATGTTCTTTGGGGGTGTCGAGGACAAACACTGCTTGCGGGAGCTTGTCCATGTTGCGCAGTCCATCAAGGTTGCGTTGAAGTTTGGTGAGCTCGCGGGTTAGGAGCAGGGCTTCTTTCTTCGGCATGTTGTCGAAGTCACCCGCAGCTTGCATTCGTTCATATTCAAGCATTTTGTCAACGCGGCCTCTGATTGTCCGGAAGTTGGTGAGCATGCCACCAAGCCAGCGCTGATTGACGTATGGCATCCCTGATGCTTTTGCATAGGTTTCAATTGGGTCTTGGGCTTGCTTTTTGGTACCTACAAATAGGATGGTTCCGCCTTTTGAAACGGTGTCACGGACATATGAGTACGCCGTATCTATCAAGCCAATTGTTTGCTCAAGGTCAATGATGTAAATGCCGTTGCGTTCTCCCCATAGGTACCGATCCATTTTGGGGTTCCATCTTCGGGTCTGATGTCCGAAGTGAACGCCTGCCTTAAGCAGATCCGACATGGTGACAACTGCAGCCATGATTTCTCCCCCCACGGTTAGCTTGCTGCACTGGGATCGACACCGAACCAATTTGGACGGCGACCGTGAGGTCGTCTCAGCTGTTAGTGGTATTGGACCTAAACCGCGTCCAGATCAGAAGTCTAGCGACGCTAAGGGTAAAGCCGTCGCCGCATTTACCCCGGGGCCGTTTACCGTTTCTTAACCGGTTTGCCACGGGGATGAAAGAGCCGATGCGTTATCACTAGGTCTGTTTTGACTACTTCTGTATAGATGTTGGTATTGACTATGGATTCGTGGCCCATTAGGTCTTGAACCTCACGGACATCTGCTCCGCCATCAAGCAGGCGGGTAGCAAACGAATGTCGAAGGTCATGTGGCGGGCAAAGAGGGAGGCCTTGAGCTTTCAACATGTCATGCCAAACCCGCCTCAGATCATCGCGCGTTAAGCGATTCCCCCTGCGATTAACGAACATGGCAGCTGGGTCGCTTCTGCCAGACGTATATGACTTATCGAATTCGTTGCTTTCTCCATTAATCCACAACTCCAACATCTGACGAGAGATCAAGGTCATGGGAAGTCGGCGAAATCTTTTTGCTTTACTTCCAATTTCGTCTCGACGTTTGATTACTGCCACCTCCAACAGTTCATTTTCCGTATCGAAACTGTCCATATTGAGACCGCATAACTCACTAACGCGAAGACCCGACCCATAGATGAGTTCAATAAGCAAGCGGTTGCGGAGGTCAAGCGCGTTCTCCGGTGGTCCTTTGTCCAAAAGCTTTCGCATCACCTCATTCGACAAAGGGCGCGGAAGTCTTTGAGCACCTTTGGGAGGTTGTATCTTCACTGTCGGGTCCGCGCTAATCGCTCCCCTCTTAACTAACCATTGGAAGTATTGGCGCACCCCTGCGATACGACGGGCCATGGTTTTTTGCGGACGCCCTTCTTCGTGCATAGCGGCGACCCAACTCGAAACGTCCTTGCGTTCAATGCATCCAGGCTCGACGTGGCCGTTCTCTTCGCTCCAACGGATAAATGCGTTGATGTCCTGTTCGTATGCTCGAACGGTGTTAAGTGAAGCCGCTGTCCGGGAGCGAAGAAACTCTGCGACGTTCCATTTCTCAAGGCTCACGTAATGAACGGTACCGATAGCGACGACATTCAGTGGACAATGTTCGCACAGAACCCTCAACTCGACCGTTGTTGGGAACCTAGATGCCTACGCTCATCTTCTTGAATCATTGACATTCAAATTTGAGATGAAGGTGCATACTGCGACTATGGGTTACAACCCCTACAGAAAGTACTCCGCTACGCGGATCGATTATCTACTGGTCGCAATCGCGTCCTTGGTCGCAATTGGCGCATTTCTTTGGGGCCTTTTCGGATAGGAACTGCAATGTTTGACTTAGAGCAAGAGGACGGCTTCGAAGTTCACCGCGTCCAGCCATTTCAGGCAACGAAAACATATCTGTGCCCAGGTTGTAATCGTGAACTTCCGCCCGGGTTAGGGCACATGGTCGCGGTTCCTTTGGATGCCCCTGACATGAGGCGCCATTGGCATTACGGATGCTGGCAGGCCCGACATCGTCGAGGGCCGAGGGGCTAAATCCGCCTGACGTTCCTAGTCGAACTAGTAGCGCTTTTCCTTTACACGCGCGGCTTTACCGACTCGGTCGCGGAGGTAGTACAACTTGGATCGACGAACATCGCCGACGGCGACGCGTTCTATTTTGGCGACTGTGGGTGCGTGCAGCGGGAAGGTCCGTTCAACGCCGACACCAAAACTTAATTTCCGAACCGTGAAGGACTCGCGGATGCCTGAACCGCGTCGAGCGATGACATACCCCTCGAACACCTGTGTTCGTTCGCGATTGCCCTCTACCACTCGAACATGCACCTTTACCGTGTCACCCGGACCAAATTCTGGGTGATCGGTTCTGAGTTGTGCTTGATCTACTAGATCGGTGCTGTGCATGTCGCACTTGCTCCTGGTGTCGGATTCAAATTAGGGAAGACGGGAGGTGGCTTTCCGAAATACCCTTGCCATCGACTGCAGGCATCGCGGAAACAATGAACCATCATGCTAGCGGTCTCTCACTCCGAAACGAAGCGGTCAGCGATGCTTATGTTGAACTCATTAAGCAACGCCAGTTCTTCACTGGAGACCCCACGCTGTTCCAGAAGGTCGGGTCTCAGTTTTGCTGTACGGGCAATAGCCATCGCTAAACGCCATTGTGAAACTCTGGAATGATTTCCGCTGCGAAGAGTTTCCGGCACGGTGAGGCCTTGGAATTCAGAGGGTCTCGTCCATTGCGGGTACTCGAGCAAGTAGTCGCCAAAACTCTCATCTCTCGTGGAAACTTCATTGCCGAGCACTCCCGGCACAAGTCTGACGACAGCTTCGATTACTACCATCGCTGCGAACTCTCCTCCGGCAAGGACAAAGTCGCCAATCGAGAGTTCTTCGTCTACCAAATTTGTTCTGATTCGTTCGTCTACTCCTTCATAACGTCCGCAAAGAAGTGAGAAGCCGTCTAGTCCCGCAAGTTGGTTCGCTTTAGCTTGGTCAAACCGTGCTCCTCCTGGATCCATTAGAACGATCGGTCTTGGGGGATCAATTGCGTCCACTGCACCAAAAACTGGTTCCGGTTTCATGATCATGCCGGGTCCGCCACCGAAAGGTTTGTCATCGACAGTTCTGTGT
>JASMKJ010000592.1 GCA_030749275.1 Acidimicrobiales bacterium | reverse complement strand
GTCACGAATTGCCGAATCTGCGTGGGCGGTGAGAAAATCCGGTAGCTCCATGAGATGGCTGTCGGCATCTAAGTACGTTCGATCGTTGGCGTAACTCATACCAAGACGCTAGTTCCCAAATACGAGCCGATGCTTCACAAGTGAGGGCGGTAGCCTCCCGATATGACCCCATCCGAAAATCCCGGTGAGTCAAGCCACGAGTCTGAAGAGTCAGTCGCCATCGACAGTTCTCTGTTGGCCAAAGTGTTGACGGTATCTGACGGGGTTATAGAAGGTGTTCGAGAAGACCGAAGCGGTGAAGCGCTCGTAGCGACCCTGACTTCTCACAAGTATGAGGTAGTTGAACACAGGGTGGTCGCAGATGGCGTGGAAAGTGTCGCTGAAGGTCTCTCGGAGCTTACAAATGGCTTTTTGGGGCTAGTTGTAACTACGGGCGGAACTGGATTCACAGAAAGAGACTTGACTCCTGAAGGGACTCGACGGGTTATCGAAAGAGAAGCTCCCGGGATAGCTGAAGCAATGCGGTTGATAAATCCTTTGGGCCGGTTGTCTCGAGGTGTTGCCGGGATTGTCGGTGGGTCCATCGTGATCAACACTCCAGGGTCAACAGCGGGTTGTGTCGAATGCTTCGAAGCGGTGGCTGACGTGTTGCCTCACGCCTTGCGGTTACTTCATGGCGAACGGTTGCATTAACAGTGAATAACACGAACGCTCCTTCCGACGCGCACCTGATGAGCAGAGCCATAAGTAATGCCGACACTGTTCGGGGTACAACAGCCCCGAACCCCTGGGTCGGTGCCCTCGTCTTGGGCTCTGACGGCAAAATATACGATGGCGCTACCCAGCCTCCGGGAGGCTTACATGCAGAACGGATCGCAATTGAGCTAGCGGGGGCAGCGACCAGAGGAGCAACGCTGGTCACAACACTTGAACCTTGCTGTCACGAAGGAAGAACGTCCCCATGTGTTGATCACATTGTTGAGGCGGGCTTAAGTCGCGTTGTCGTAGGTGTCGAGGATCCCGATCCACAAGTCGCAGGCAATGGACTACAGGCGCTACGCGACGCTGGACTCGAAGTCGTCTTAGGAGTTGAGCAAGCGGTGGTTGAGGAGCAACTGGAGCCGTACCTTCATCAACGAAAGACGGGGACACCTTGGGTGGTACTGAAGATAGCGCTAACTCTCGATGGAAGAATCGCTGCTGCGGACGGATCGTCAGAATGGATCACCAGTGATGAGGCGCGACGAGATGCGCATTCGCTTCGAGCAAGATGTGACGCTGTTCTGGTTGGAGCGGGGACTGTACGGGCCGACAACCCGTCGCTCACAACTCGTTTGGTGTCTGGTTCTAATCCCCAGCGAATTGTCTTAGGTAAGGCTCCTGAGGACGCAGCGGTGCACCCATGCTGGGAAATCGAGGGGGACCTCGATGGGATCCTGAATGAGCTCAGTGACCGAGGTGTCGTCGACCTACTGGTCGAGGGAGGATCCAGTGTCGCAGCGCAATTCCATAGAGAGGGTTTAGTCAACGAATACGTCTTCTACCTCGCACCCGCATTGACGGGCGGTAATGATGGTCGACCAGTGTTTGAAGGTGAAGGTTCTGCGACAATGGCAGACCTGTGGCGCGGAAGCCTTCGCGACGTCCGCAAAATAGGAACTGACGTCCGCATCGAGTTTCGACCTGGAGAAGAAGATTGATGTTTACGGGATTGATCGAAGAGCTCGGCTCTTTCGTAAGCAACGATGGTGACCGTTACCGTTTTGAAGCGGAAACAGTCATTCAGGAAACGGAAATCGATGACTCCATAGCGGTGAATGGCTGCTGTCTGACCGTCGTCGCCCTCGGAGAGGGATGGTGGGAGGCCGACGTGGTGTCTGAGACACTCAGCCGCACTTCCTTAGGTTTGCTGCAACCCGGTGACCGAGTGAATCTAGAACGCGCCGTCAGATACAGCGATCGACTGGGCGGACACATGGTCCAAGGACATGTTGACGGCATCGGAACCGTTCTTCAACCAGGACCGGATTTACGAATCCAGATCCCTGAGAATCTTCAGCGTTATCTGGTGGAAAAAGGCTCAGTCACAGTTGATGGTGTGAGCTTGACGTGTTTCGACACAACGGACCAAGCGTTTTCAGTCGCGTTAATTCCCCATACCCTCGATGTGACCACCCTTGGATCCCATGTAAAGGGCGATAGCGTAAATATAGAAGTAGATGTAGTTGCCAAGTATGTCGAACGGCTCCTAGCACCCCACACTGGAAAAGACTCGTGACAGGTGCCACCGAGGTTCATAGCGATGCCCAAAACAAAATCTAGGAATCAAGCATCGGGAGACTCTAACTCCCCGCTGGCTGCTGTAGAAGACGCGATCGAAGCTATTGGCCGAGGCGAAATCGTTGTCGTGGTCGATGATGAAGATCGCGAGAATGAAGGCGACCTGATCATGGCCGCAGAACACGCGACACCAGAAAGTATTGCGTTCTTCGTTCGTTACACATCTGGTGTTTTGTGCGCACCGATGACCGGTGAACGGCTAGACGACCTAGCACTACCCCTTATGGTGACAGTCAACACCGAGCCCATGCGTACGGCGTACACCATAACCGTCGATGCGGCGGAAGGAACTACTACGGGTATATCAGCGAGTGATCGCTCCAAAACTCTCAACCTGCTGGCTTCTCCTAATAGCGAACCACATGATTTTGTTCGACCGGGTCACGTGCTCCCTCTTCGATATCGGCCAGGTGGTGTACTAAAACGAGCTGGTCACACAGAAGCAGCGGTCGATCTAGCGCGCTTAGCCGGATGCGAACCAGCGGGGGTCTTGGCCGAAGTCGTCAACGAAGACGGCTCCATGTCTCGGTTACCAGACCTCACGACGTTCTGCGAAGAGCACGACCTATTACTCATCTCGATAGCAGACCTGATTCGCTACCGAAGAGCAAACGAACGCTTAGTCGACCCTGTATCGCAAGCACGGATCCCAACAATTTATGGGGACTTTACGGCACACGTCTTCCGGGATTTCGATGAAACCGAGCACCTGGCTCTTGTGTTCGGCCAAATCATGGGCCCAGAACCCGTTTTAGTGCGTGTCCACAGTGAATGCTTGACTGGAGATGTCCTGGCATCGATGCGCTGTGATTGTGGGAGCCAATTACATACAGCTCTGGAAGCGATCTCAGGGGAGGGTGCAGGTGTTCTGGTCTACTTGCGTGGCCACGAGGGTCGCGGCATCGGCATAGGCCACAAAATGGCTGCCTACCACCTCCAAGACGAAGGTCGGGACACCGTGGACGCGAATCTTGAGCTAGGCCTGCCGATCGACAGCCGCGAATATGGCATTGGAGCACAAATCCTTGTTGAGCTTGGGGTCACCAAAATGCGTCTCATGACCAACAACCCGGACAAGATCGGTGGACTTGAGGGCTACGGGCTTGAAATTGTGGAAAGAGTCTCTACACCTACCGGTGCCAATCCGGAAAACTTGGCGTACCTCCGAACTAAAAATGTGCGACTCGGTCACATGATTGAAGGCCTCGACGACTTAGCGGTCGATTGAACTTTCTGAAGTAACCGCCGTTTCGAATCGGGAGCGGACTCGGTGAATCGAGAAATTAACTATTGCTTCAGCTAATCCGAACGGTACCGTCAACACCATGCTGAAACTTGTGTTACCGAAGGGTTCCCTTGAAAAGGCGACCCTCCAGTTGTTCGAAGAGGCTGATCTCACAGTCCGTCGAAGCAGTGATGTCGACTATCGAGCGACGATAGACGACCCAAGAATCGCCGATGTACGCATCCTTCGACCACAAGAAATCCCCATGTACGTCGCGGATGGTCTGTTTGATGTCGGCATCGCGGGCAGAGACTGGATCGAAGAAACCAGTAGTGACGTTGTCCCGCTAGGGGAACTCAAGTATTCCAAAGTGACAGCGAAGCCAGTCAAGATTGTGGTGGCGGTCCCCGCAGACAGTGAATACGAAACTATTGCGGACTTACCCCAAGGCGTCCGAGTTTCAAGCGAGTATCCAGAACTAACCGATCGCCACTTCGCCGCGGCGGGCATCGAAGCTGAGGTGATGCTTAGCTACGGAGCGACAGAGGCGAAGGCACCCGAGATCGTCGACGCTGTCGTCGACCTAACTGAGACTGGAAGCGCCTTGAGGGCAGCGGGACTCAAGATCATTGACGAAATCCTGACCAGCTACACCGAAATATTTGCGAACAACCAGTCCTATGAAGACCCCGAGAAACGCAAAGCGATGGAGCAGATCAAGACCCTGCTAGATGGAGTGCTAGATGCCAGAGGTCGTGTCCTGATGAAGTTGAACGTAGGTGCCTCAGAACTCGATCAGGTAATACGTATGCTCCCGTCGATGAAGGCACCGACCGTAAACGAATTGTGGGGCGGGGGCGGTTTCGCTGTCGAGACAGTTGTCAACAAAAGCGACATCAACGTTTTGATTCCGCAGCTTCTCGATCTCGGCGCCACCGATGTAATCGAACTTCCTATTTCCAAGATCGTGCCGTAAAGCAGGACTCAGCTAGTTCTCATCTTCGGCCGTTTGGTTCTGTACCTCCACAAACGCAAGCCTGATTTGATGCAGAGCAGCGGACAACGTTTGGTGCTCTGGAAGTTGATCACCCAATTGCTCAACCAAAATTCCCATAGCGTCGATAGGCAATCGGGCCTCGTCCAGATTTGGAGGATCGACGCGCAGGTGAAGAGCCGCCAATTCGAATAGTCCGATGATGTGATTCGCGACGATCTGTGCAGCAGGCACCGAAAGCAACTGTTCTTGGGCTTCCCGGAGCTGTTGCTCCATAGCAGCAGCCGTCTCGGGATCGATTTCGACATCTCCTGGTCCTGAAACTGGGGGATTAACAACCGTGTTTTCGTCGTCGTTATCAGGAACTTCGTGCTCTCCCGAAGGAGTCCAAAAGCTACTCACGGGCCCTCTTTCAAACTGGCGCAGTCCCCAAAGATGGGACCTGCTTGTTCGGAATGTGTGTTTACCCTGCTACCCTACGCCGTCAACAATAGATACAAGCGGGGTTTCGCCCCCACCGTTCCGCTGAGAGGCGCGATGCGGTCCCTGTCGGTTCGACAAACGGTTTTGGCTGTTGTTGACACCGATATGTGAGGCGGACACCAAATGTGTCCGCTTTTCGTCATCTGGCGAGAGGTGCCATCAACGGACTTGGAGAATGTCCTTGGTTAAGCGAGTAAGGCCATAGCACGCCCAGACGAAGGCGACGCTCGGATCAATGAAGAGATTCGGGTGCGGGAGGTCCGACTAGTTGCCCCTGACGGCGAACAAATCGGTATCAAACCCTTGCCAGAAGCACTGAATATTGCACAAGAACTAGATCTTGACTTGGTGGAGGTCGCTCCAGACGCGAACCCTCCCGTATGTCGGATCATGGACTACGGCAAATTCAAGTACGAGTCATCCCAAAGGGCTAAGGAGTCAAGGAAGAAAGCGAGCTCCATTTCCCTAAAGGAAATGAAGTACCGACCGAAGATCGGACAAGGAGATTTTGACACCAAGACGACCAAGGTGGAGAAATTTCTCTCGGACGGTCACAAGGTCAAAATCACCATCATGTTCCGAGGAAGAGAAGTCTTCCACCCTGAGTTAGGTAGGGAAATCCTTGAACGAGTTGCAGAGACTGTGGAGACAGTCGGGAAAGTCGACCAATTTCCCAAACTAGATGGCCGCAACATGACCATGGTTCTGAGTCCCGATAAGACAGCGAGACAGCGACGAAAGAAAACCGAAGAAGAGCCAAACTCCTAGGGAGCAGGCCAAGGTCCCGGTATCCGATAATCAAACCCCTCGAATCCTTCGATAAGGAAACGTTATGCCCAAAATGAAGACACACAGTGGAGCCAAAAAGAGGTTCAAAACAAGCGGTTCAGGAAAAATTGTCAGGCGCAAGCAGGGCAGAAACCATATCCTCGAAAAAAAATCTGCCAAGAGGAAGCGCCGCTTGGCGCTTGAAGGCGAAATCAGCAAAGCCGACTTGCCACGCATCAACAAGATGTTGGGCAAGTAGAAACATTCTTAGAGGAGACTTCAAGTGGCACGTGTAAAGCGTTCGGTCGCAGGCAGAAAGAGCCGAAAAGCTACCCTGCAAAAAGCCAAGGGTTACTACGGCAACAAGAGTCGTTCCTATAGAGCGGCCAACGAACAAGTAATGCACAGCGGTAACTATGCGTTTAGGGACCGTCGAGCTCGCAAAGGAGAATTCCGCAGGCTCTGGATTCAACGAATTAACGCTGCGGCCCGACAAAACGGAACCAGCTATAGCAAACTGGTTAACGGGCTGAACGCGGCGGGGGTTCAGGTTGATCGAAAGATTTTGTCCGAGATGGCTGTCAACGATCCTGAGGCTTTCAGCAAGCTGGTAGAAAAAGCTGAATCAGCCCGACAAGCAAGCTGACTCTTTCTCCGCATTCACCAAAACTTAAGCGTCTTAGACGCCTGGTTAACGATCGTCGCTTCCGCGACGGCGAACGTCTAGCGGTCGTAGAAGGGCCGCGGGCCATACGAACTGCGTTACAAATCGGTGCTGAGGTTCAAGAGATTTTCTATGGCCCAGACCAACGCCCAACTATCCGATCCTTCGAAGATTTTGATGGGCCGGTGCACGAGGTGGAAAAAGAGACGCTTGATCGAGTGGCTGATAGTGGAACCCCGCAAGGGTTACTTGCTGTAGCTGCAATCAACGAGGCCGAAATCGAATCGATAGTAGAACTTCGCCGAGTCGTTGTCGTCGACTCTGTGCAAGACCCAGGCAACGTGGGAGCAATCGTCCGCACGGCGGCCGCTGCAGGGTTCGACGCGATTGTTACTTCGCAAGGAACGGCAGACTTGTGGAGTCCGAAAGCGATACGAGCAAGCGCAGGTACTCTCTTCGCTCTGCAAGCCTCTCGAAATCTTGACCTTTCCTTCGGTCTAGACGCCTTGCTCGCTGCCGGCCACTTCGTGGTCGCGACAGACGCAAAAGGCGACACGAACCTTGACTCACTTCAACTTTCGGAGCGCATGGCTTTAATCCTGGGAAGCGAAGCTCATGGGCTATCTGAAGCAGTGGTGAGTCGGGCCCATGCCTCCGTCACCGTCCCCATGGGTTCATTCGTTGAATCCCTTAACGTCGCGGTTGTGGGCGGATTACTGATGTATCGAATGCGGTCTTGAAGGCAAGCCGTGTCGACTCATTCTGTTATTGACTTCTAGTAGTCGCTCTGCTGGCCGTATCCTTCACAGTGTGAGTGTCTACGACCAAATTGCTGAAGCACAGGCTTCCGCAATAGGCGAAATCGAAAAGACAGGCGACCTCGACAGTCTGAAAGCAATAGAACCTGTGCTTTTCGGAAAGAAGTCGGCGCTTAGCAGCCTCAAACGCTTAATGGGTGAAGTCGACGCGGAAGAACGAGCTGATGTTGGACAAGCTTTAAACCAAGCTCAACAGACAGTCCGAGAAGCACACGCGGCGGCGAAGGAGAAGTTCGAGTTATCGAGTCGTCGAGCGCAGTTAGAAAGTGAACGGCTGGATCTCACCGAATCGCTGCAAACAGATAATCGCGGCCACCTACATCTGGTTACCCAAACCATGGAACGCCTAGAGGACGTATTCGTTGGTATGGGTTTCACCGTCTCGGAAGGACCGCAAGCAGAGACGGACTGGTACAACTTCGAAGCTTTAAATCTTCCAGCAGCGCACCCCGCGAGGTCGATGTTTGACACCCTCTACTTGGATTTGGGCGAACGCACCGAAATCGGTGATGGCGAAGGGGGAGAAGCGACGAACATCTTGCTCCGCACTCACACTTCACCAGTACAAGTGCGGGTTATGGAGTCGATAGCTCCGCCGATTTACACGGTGTGTCCCGGACGTGTGTTTCGCCGAGACACGGCCGATGCAAGCCATATGCCCGTTTTTCATCAGATTGAAGGACTTGTTGTGGATCGCGGCATCAGTCTCTCTGATTTAGCGGGAACTTTGAACGAGTTCACAGCCGCTTACTTTGGTGGGGCGATCAGTAGCCGTCTGCGACCTTCCTACTTCCCTTTCACCGAACCCAGTGCGGAGTTCGATATCACTTGCGTGATATGTGAAGGTGACGGATGTCAAACATGTCAACGAACAGGTTGGATTGAGCTGGGCGGTTGCGGAATGGTGCATCCGAATGTTCTAGCGAACTGTGGAGTTGACAGCGAAGAGTGGACTGGTTTTGCCTTCGGTTTCGGAATAGACCGATTAGCGCTGATGCGTTATGGGATCAAAGACCTGAGAGACATGTACACCAACGATGTCAGATTCCTTAGGCAGTTTTAGGCAGGTATTGAAATGAAAGTTCTCCTGTCTTGGCTGCGCGAATTCGCCCCGATCGAAGGGGATCCTCATGAGTTGGCAGACCACATGAGCGATTTAGGGATGGCGGTCGAAGAAATCAACGTCCTTGATTCCCTTGAAGGTGTGGTGGTGGCCAGGGTTGG
>JASMKJ010000591.1 GCA_030749275.1 Acidimicrobiales bacterium | reverse complement strand
CAGGGTTGGTGACCTGAGACCTCATCCCAAAGCGGACAGAATCCAACTGGTGGATGTTGAAATAGGTAGCGGTGAACGGCTTCAAGTCTGTTGCGGTGCATTCAACATGTCGGTCGGTGATCTGATTCCATTCGCAACGGTTGGCACAGTTATGCCTGACGGTATGGAGATCTCGCAGAGAAAAATGCGAGGCGAAATGTCCAACGGTATGTGCTGTTCAGCCGCTGAACTCGGCTTAGGTTCGGACTACGACGGCATAATGATTCTTCCCGACGATCTCGAGACAGGGGTCTCGCTGATGGAGCAGTTAGGCCTTGTCGGAGACGTGCTGTGGGATTTAGAAATCAATCCGAATCGTCCCGACGCGATGTCAGTAGCGGGTGTTGCGCGGGACTTAGCGGCACGGCTTGGTGTCCCATTTGAAATCCCGGAATGGACGGTAACGTCGACCGGTTCTGAGGAAGGTCTGGCACGTATAGAGATTGCTGATGGGAATCTCTGTCCGAGATTCACAGGCCGAGTGATCACCGGTGTGACCGTTGGCACATCGCCCCTGTGGATGCAGATGCGGTTGACGCTGTTGGGCATGCGTCCAATCAATTCTGTGGTTGACGTCTCCAATTACGTGATGCTTGAACTAGGAACACCCAATCACACATATGACCTTTCACTGCTTCCAAACGGTCACATAGGTGTGCGACGGGCGGCCAACGGGGAAAGCATCACAACCCTCGATGATCAAGAGCGCACGCTTCTCGCAGATGACGGTCTGATAGTCAACGAGGATGACGAACCCATCGGTATAGCTGGCGTCATGGGTGGAGCGTCCACGGAAATCTCGGCTACAACTGATTCGGTCCTACTCGAATTGGCGTCTTGGGAACCGGAGTCCATAGCTAGAACCTCGCAGAGGCTTGGTTTGAGATCCGAAGCGTCAGCACGATTCGAACGAGGAACCGATTGGAGGATAAATGCCATCGCTGTGCAACGTTTCTGTCACCTGTTGAATGAAATTAGCCCCGACGGCATCGAAGTCGTGGGAGAAGTCCTAGACGTAGCCGGCATCACCCCGGACATCCCCTCAGTTCCCGTGCGAACCTCGAGAATCAGCATGTTGCTTGGCCGAAAGTTCTCATCAGAAGAAATACGGGAATTGTTGATGCCGATTGGGTTCGGAATTGAAGCCACAGATAGCGAAGATGTGCAGCTTGTAACAATCCCGTCCTTTAGGCCTGACACACAAACTGAAACAGATATTGCTGAAGAGGTAGCGCGTCACTATGGCTACGGAAAGTTGGGCGCGACTGTCCCTAGGTCACCAGATGCGGGTCACCTATCGCCACAGCAAAAGCTTCGCCGAGTGGTCCGGCAGGTCATGACGGGTGCGGGTCTCACCGAAGCGATGCCCAACCCGTTCTTAGCTCCAGATGAGATTGCCAAGGCTGGTTTGGCCACAAAGGAACCGGTGCTATTACTTAACCCGTTAGCGGTCGAAGAGTCGGTCTTGAGACCTTCACTGTTGCCGGGCTTATTGACGGCCATCGCTTACAACTATTCACATCGCAACACAGGAGTGAAACTGTTCGAGACCGGCGCGGTATTTGAGCCTTCAGAGGATTCATCTGCGTTGCCCCTTGAGAACGAACATCTGGCAGCGTTGCTATCCAACGCGGATGCGTTTGCCGCGACCGCACTGCTCAAAGATCTTGCCTCGGCTCTCAAACTGGAATTCGAGTTGACGAACACCGACGGCCTCGGAGGGTTGCATCCCACTCGAGGTGCCCTGATCAACCTCGGAGACACAGAGGTTGGTTCAGTGGGGGAAGTTGATCCCGCGGTGCTGGGAAGCTACGAAATAGAACACAGATGTGGATGGCTCGACTTAAGGCTTGATCTTGTGATCGAAGCGGCCATTTCAGTTGAGGGCGCCGCGTACCAGCCAGTTTCCACTTTCCCCTCTAGTGACGTTGATCTGGCCTTTGTTGTTGCTGAAGGGGTGCAGGCCTCACAGATAGAGACGACTCTAAGGAACGCTGCGGGCGAAGAGCTTCAGTCGTTGTATTTGTTCGATGTT
>JASMKJ010000590.1 GCA_030749275.1 Acidimicrobiales bacterium | reverse complement strand
ATCTTCCTCAGCTTCTTCTTCTGAGTCATCACCATGGTCTTCAGCAGTAGCCGTAGCGCTGTCGCTAGAACTGCTCGAAGAGTCGTCGTCGCTGCTACCGCAGGCGGCCGCAACGAGTGCGAACGCAAACAGCAGGGCGAGCAGACGCAAAATATTGCGTCGAATCTCCATCTGGAGCCCCCTCTATAGGTTTTTGTACGGGTATATCAACTGAACATTCGTCAATTGACTTGGCGCACGCTATTCGCCTTTGATGCCAAACACGAACTCGATACCCGCATATAACTGACTTGTCACATAATCGCAAAGGAGTCTCAAAACGCCTATTTTGGGGAAATGGATTGGGGAGTGCATTTACCGCATCTAGGACGTGACGTCGGTCGCGACCCGTTGATCAACTTTGTTCAAGCGGCAGAGGAGTTGGGAATCCATTCAGGCTGGACTAGTGACCATGTTTGCTGGCCTGCAGAGTTCGACTCCAAGTATCCATATAGCAGCGATGGGTCATTCCCGGCGCCGGCGGGTCTCGGATGGCTCGACCCCATTGGCACATTGCTTTTTGTTGCTGGATGTACGAACAAAATCCGTTTGGGGTTTACCGTTCTGATCCTCCCCTATCGACAGCCTGTCGTAACAGCCAAGCAATTAGCCACCATTGATGTTGTCTCGGAAGGCCGTCTGATCCTTGGCGTTGGTGTTGGGTGGATGCGCGAAGAAGCTGAGGTTCTCGGTATGCCATGGGACAACCGGGGCAAGAGATCCGATGAGCAACTTGAAATTTTCGAGACCTTGTTCCGCGAGGAAACTCCCTCCTACGAAGGTGATTTCTATTCTTTTCCCGAGGTCCGGTTTGAACCGAAACCAATTCAAGATCCGGTACCGGTATGGGTGGGTGGCAACAGCCCCGCAGCGTTTCGAAGAACTGCCCGCTTCGGCCATGCTTTCCATGCCGCGTTTGAGCCACTCGAAACTGTCAAAGACGAGTGGCGTCAAGTTCGTGAACAATGCGAAGTCCTTGGCCGAGATCCAGGCGAGGTGACTTTGTCGCTTCGGATGTTTCTGGACCCCGATGAGATGATGGAACCAGTGAAATCGATAGGTGGTTCAGTTGACCAGATGGTCGACACCATCGGCCGGACTCAGGAGATCGGCGTTACGCACATTTTGATCGATCCGGTCGCGCGAGGCGGAGTGAGCGGTCGGCTTCAGGCGCTGAGCAGTTTTATGACCAATGTCGCCTCTCAGATCGGTTGATCAATTGTGAATACCGGATCGTGTCGTTTAGATCGTTGGCTTTGGGCGGTACGTGTATTCAAAACTCGTTCATTAGCCAAAGACGCATGTGTTCGCGGTTCGGTACGAGTCAACAATTCGACAGCTAAGCCAGCTATGCGGATAAAGCCTGGTGACCGGGTGACCATCAAGCTCCGCGCCCGTGTTCGAGAACTAGAGCTCGTTCAGGTCTTGGAGAAGCGAGTTGGTCCCTCCCTAGTCTCGAACTATTACATCGACCACACGCCACTTCCTGACAAGAAGCTTGAAGCGAGCCCTGTAGTTGCGGTCGGACAGCGTGATCGCGGCGCAGGAAGACCCACGAAACGAGACCGGCGTCTGATCGACAAGTTGAGACGCGGTTAATACCCCCACTCACTGCGGCAGGTACCGTGGCAACGGTGACCCTTCCTTTACCAGTTACGTTGGCCCATGCTCGTTTAACGATGGAAGCAGTGGATTCCTCTGAGGTAGCCGTCCCTGAATCAGCCTCGCTTGCTTACGACGCTCAAGACCAGTTGCGCGAACTCATCGACTCTCCTGTCGTTGGATGGAAAGTCGGAGCCACCGGACCAGCGAGCCAAACGAAGCTTGGCGTAAAAGCCCCAATTTGTGGACCTGTTTTCGAACGGACTTTGTTTGAATCGGGGTCAAGTGTGGATGTCTCTGAATTCCATCATCAACCAGGTTTGGAATCAGAGTTTGCTTTCACGCTTGGTGTGACCGTTCATCCGGGGGGTCCAGTCATGACTGGAGTTAGCGCCCGCGAAATGGTGTCAATGGTTCATCCGGCTATCGAACTTGTCTGCTCCAGGTTCATCAACAACTTTGAGGTGGATCCTGCACTACTTGTGGCCGATGGGGCACTTCACACCGCTCTTGTCCTCGGATCGGGTTCTAAGCCGGAAGAGGCACCAGACTTGGTTTCTCATGAGCTTCGCACCTTGGTAGATGGCGCCGCGATTGCTTCCGGCACCGGAATCGAAGTGCTCGGCGACCCTTATGAATCTTTAGCGTGGTTGTGTAATCACTTGAGTCGACGCGGCGTGACCCTTCCGTCTGGCAGTGTCGTCACGACGGGCGCTGCGACGGGATTGCACACGACAGCAATCAATCAGGTCGTCACCACCGATGGCGGAGATCTAGGTTCAGTGGCTTTGACCCTGACAGGTTGACTAGGTGCATCGAAACGAGAAAGTTGAGTCATTCCGAGGTTGGGGTCTCTTGGGCCTTTCAACTCTGGCGATTTCGTTAACCCTGCCAGGCCAAACCATTGGTGTCTCAGCGTTCGCCGACCACTTAACCGCTGATTTATCCATAAGCGCTACGTCGTTGTCGACCGCGTATTTAGTGGGCACCGTCACCGGTTCACTTGCCATGCCGTCAATTGGTCGTTGGATAGATCGGACTGGGGTCCGCAACACAATGCTTCTGATAGCAAGCGCTTTCTCCGTCGCAGTCGCCTACATGGGGACAGTCCGTCACTTTTGGATGTTGATCATCGGGTTTGTTGGGATCCGCATGTTGGGTCAAGGCGCGTTGAGTTTGGTGGGCCAGACAAGCATTGCTCTCTGGTTCGACGAGAAACGTGGACTGGCGTTCGGTATTTCTATGACCGCGTCCGCAGGTTTGATGTCTTTGGGGCCGCTCGCGTTGACTTTCCTCATTGATGAGGTCGGTTGGCGATGGGCATGGGGTGTTAGCGGTGGCTTCATCTTTGTTCTGTTGGTACCTGCGACGTGGCGGTGGATGGAAGATCGCCCAGAATCACTCGGCCAGAGACCGGATGGACGAGATTTCCTCTCAACCGACGAGAAATCTCGAGCTGAGCAGTTCACCGTCAGAGAAGCGGTTGCTACTAGGGCGTTCTGGGTTTTGACAGGCATCATGGTTGTCTCGTCAGCCTTGATCACTGGGGTGACTTTTCATCACTTTGCACTCATGGAATCCGCAGGTCTGACGACAGCCGGAGCTGCAGCAGTTTTCGTTCCCCAAATGGTGGGTACCGTTGCGTCCGGTTTCGTTTGGGCATGGCTTACCGACCGCGCTTCGGCGCGTTTTTTACTCACCTCCTGTCAAGCCTCCCTACTCGGGGCGCATGTGAGTTACGCATGGGCTGGACCGGGTTTAGGTGCCGCGTTTTACTCCCTGTTACTGGGCGTGAATGGAGGTTCGATTCGTGCGTTAGCTTCCGCGTTGTATCCGAAGTGGTTTGGGACAGACAACATTGGAGCAATTCGGGGAGTCGCAACCGCCTTTGGTGTCGGGGCGTCTGCTGTTGGTCCTTTGATTGTCGCGCTGGGTTTTCAGCTGACCGGGGACTACGTCGAGCTCAACCTTCTCTTGGCACTAGTCCCTGCAGTGGCCATAATTTCAGCTCTCTTCGTCAAGACTCCTCACAAAGCCACAGGTTCTCCATCCCCTGACGATCTCGAAATTGGCTAGCGTGTCCCAACGTGCTCACCGCTAACGCTCTCTCCAAAGCACAGGGATCACGACAACTATTTCGAGATGTCAGCATGCAACTGTCGGAGGGGCGAAGAGTTGCACTCGTCGGAAGTAACGGTGTCGGGAAGACCACCCTCATCGAAATTCTTCTCGGGATTCAAGATCCCGATTCGGGGAGTGTTCAACGACCGCCGAACACATCAATCGGCTACCTACCTCAAGCATTAGAGGACGAATTAGTCGGAACAGCGCTAGAGGCCACTCTGGGAGGGGCCTCGCACATAATTGCCCTTGAAGGCCGCCTCGCCGAACTACGGGAAGAAATGGGTCGCAATGAGCGACCCGGTCAAGATCATCTCCTGAGAGAGTACGGCGACCTTCAAAGCCGTTTTGAGCATTTGGGTGGCTATACGATCGAAGCGGAAGCTCAAAGGGTGCTCGCTGGTTTGGGGTTCGACTCCGATCTCATGTCTCGTGACGTCGCCGAACTATCGGGTGGCTGGCAAATGCGTGTCGCTCTGGCACGTTTGCTCTTGGCAAGACCGAGCATTCTGATCCTTGATGAACCGACCAACCACCTAGATGTTGACTCGGTTGTCTGGCTAGAAGGTCAACTTTCTGAATGGCCCGGATGCATCTTGTTTGTAAGCCATGACAGGGACTTCATTGACTGTGTTGCGAATCGAGTGATCGAACTCGACGGATACTCGAGTAACGAATACGTCGGCAGCTTTTCTGATTTTGTCGTCGCTCGCGAAGTTCGTTTAGCTCAGCTGGAAGCTTTAGCTGCAAACCAAAAACGTAAGTTTGCTGACACAGAACGTTTCATTGAACGGTTCCGCTATAAGGCAAGCAAAGCCAAGCAGGTTCAAAGCCGAATCAAAGCTCTTAACCGCGTGGACCGTATCGAAGTTCCGGACTCGAAAGAGCTGAAGGCCAAGTTCGAATTTCCTGAACCAAGGCGCTCATCTCGCGTAGTCGTTGAGTTCGATCAAGCAATAGCAGCCTACGAAGATAGGCAAGTCCTACGTGATGTTTCCTTTGTCATCGAACGAGGGAGGAAAGCAGCGCTGGTTGGACCGAATGGTGCGGGAAAAACAACGCTGCTGCGTTTGTTGCTGGGCGAGCTAGACGCTGGCTCCGGCACGGCACGCCTGGGAAACAAAGTGGACTATGCACGCTTTACCCAGAATTTGACTGAAATGTTGGATCCCCACAAAACGGTGTTGCAGGAGTTCGCTGCTTCTATAGGAGACCCTGGAGATAGGAATCTTCGTACGGTTCTCGGAGGGTTCGGTTTCAGAAACGCTCAAGTCGACCAAAAAATCGGGGACCTGTCAGGCGGAGAAAGGACCCGTCTCGCGTTAGCTATAACGATGGCAAACCCGGTCAATCTTCTCATCCTCGACGAACCAACTAACCATCTCGACCTTCCCAGTTGCGACCACCTTGAGAACGCTCTGAACGCGTATCCGGGAACTCTGATTCTTGTCACTCACGATCGGTACCTGATTCGCAGTGTTGCCGATTCTCTCATTGTCGTGAGAAACGGCACGGCGACCTGGCATGACGGCCTCGACGAGGATTTGTTGAAACCACCACAGTTGGCACCTGGGGTAGGCAAATCCGCAGCTGCTTCAGGCAGTCCGCACAGAAGAGAGCGCGACGCGCGAAAGGACGAAGCACGTCACAGAAGCAAACTCAGCGAGGCAACGCGTGAACTCCGAAAAGCACGAGACGAGGTTGAACTGGCATGGGAAAAAGCAGAAAATGAGTTAGCTGACATCCAACGGCAGTTGGCCGACAGTGCGACCTATGACGACCCGAAGCGGGTCGCGACGCTCACTCAGCAACATGACCGGTTGAAGGACCAAGCTGCTCAGTTGATGGAGGAATATGACGCTGTCGTACGTCGCATCGGGAGAAAAGAAGCGGAATTGGATTGATCTTTACCTGCACCCCTGTGCGGGAACCGAAATAGGGACATGTTCAACTGTTGTTTCGTTTTCGAAGGTCACCAATGCTGCGCTGCCATTGCCCGGTGAACCCATTGGGGCACCCGGGTACCATGCGGTCACCCCTCCATGGCTGGCGTCGGTGGGTAGGTGCCAGTGGCCGAGGGCGACATAGTCAGCCTTCGTCGCAGAAATTTCTTCATAGGTAATGGGTGAGGACCGGTGAGCATCCTCACTTGAGAGATTCAAATGGCCGTGGGCGGCTACGACATACCAGCCCTTGTTCGGTCGAGAGGGCACTTCCCCCAACGGCCTGTAGCTGGGTTCGTGGTCGGTCATCGCTCGCCCCCAGATAGTTATCTGTTTCGATTCATGCACGAACGCAGATCCTTCTATTTGGTCGAGTAGGTGAATTCCGGTGCGATCGACATCGGAGCGACAGCGTTGCCACAGCGATTTCGTGTCGTGGACATCGTGGTTTCCGGGAATGACGACTACCGGAACTCCCGGTCCAGTCAATAGTTCGAGGGTCGCGCCTACAGCACTTTCGCTGAGACGTGCGTGGTCGAATAGGTCGCCGGCAATCATCAGAAGATCTGCTTGATATTCACCGATCGCAGCCGCTAAGCCGAGTATGGGACACTGACAAATGTCGGCATGACGGTCACCGGGTCCTGTCACGTGCCCAATGTGGACATCGGAGGTGTGCAACATTCGCACCTTGTGGTTCATCGTCCTAGTCTCATCACTCATGGCCCGAAAGATTGCCACCAATAAAACAGTCGAGCGAACCGAATTGTCCAATTTTATTCGGCCACGTCACCGAGGGGTGCTTTCCACCACAAGACTCAACGGCAGACCTCAAATGTCGTTAGTGACCATGGGTCTAGATGATCTCGATCGAATTGTGGTTGCTACATACCCTGAGCGTGTCAAAACCGTCAATGCGCGTCGCAATCCTGTCGGGTCCATGCTTGTCATGGGCGACGAATTCAATAGCGAGTGGGTCCAGGTTGAGGGAACCATAGAGGTTCTTGATCTTCCCGAAGCTTTGGATCCTCTCTGCGACTATTTTCGTTCGATTAGTGGGGAACACCCCGATTGGTCCGAATATCGCGCTGCGATGGTTGAACAGGACAAATCGCTCCTACGTCTTTCGATCGAGGCGTGGGGCCCAATTTCTCAGGGCGGATTCCCTTCACGCCTAGCAGATTGACTTTTCTGCGGTGGTGAACACAAGTTTGTTGCCCGGTTTCACTTCGCGAGCACTTCACCGAATAACTTCATAATCGTGCGAATCTTGGTGACAAATGATGATGGTGTTGACAGTGAGGGCTTACATGTTCTTGCCCGGTCTATGCAGGCCCACGGAGAGGTCTTTGTTGTCGCTCCCGACAGCGAATATTCCGGTGCTGGAGCGGCTATCGGTCCTCTTCACCTAACCGAACCCGAAGTCCGGGCTGTCGAAATTGACGGAATTGATACCGCATGGAGCGTGTCCGGACCACCTGCCCTATGTGTAATGTTCGCTCGATTGGGCGCATTCGGTGACGTCGATTTCGTTGTATCCGGCATCAACCCCGGCGCGAATGTGGGTCGTTCCGTTTACCATTCGGGGACGGTCGGAGCGGCTCTCACCGCTCGCCACACGAACATACCCAGTTTGGCGGTGAGCCAGCACGTGAGCGGCTTCGGCACCGAGGGCCAGACTTGGGGCGAGTTGATTGTTGGGCAAAAATGGCACGTAGCGGCAGAAGTCGCCAGCGCCATCGTCGAAGGTCTCTTTGCCGACGACATTGGCGATAGCCCGGTAATCAACGTGAACGTTCCGAACCTCGAACTTGATCAGATACGTGGCTGGCGATTCACCGAATTGGGGACCCAACCTCCCCGGGCAGTGGAGAGCGTCGAGTTGATCCCGTCTTCTGCCCACGATGGGATCTTCAAGGTGTCTATGTCATGGGGCGACGAAGTTTTCCAGTCATCTGCTGTGGACGCCGGTGCAGTGATGAACGATGAAGTGTCTGTGACTTACCTCTCGCGCATCACTGCGATACAACCCCCATCGGATTCCAGTCTTGGTCAGGCCTTGGAACGTCTCATCCCCTCGGGTTGATGAAACCTCACGGGGGTGTTGTGGAGGCTAGGAACGTTCTTTCACCCATTCGGCGATTAGATCTGCTGCATCGTCCCGGGCATCTTCGCGATCTCGAAGGTAGTGATCACCTTCGAGAGTCTGAACAGTTAAGTCTTCGGATCCGATCGCGTCGACGATGGCTTTCGTGTCACCGGGAAATACTCCAGTGTCTGCGTCGGCGTCCACAACTAGTGCTGGGATCTTGATGCGCTCTAGGTGTGGTGCGGCATTGCATTGTGAGTCGCTGAGGCTCCACATCGACAACCAGGTGCGTAAAGAGCTAACGGTCCCCACTCCGTAAATCCCGTAATTCGCGCGACGGGGATCACCTAGGTAACAGCTCGGGAATTCACGATTGCTTGGATCTATTGAGCCGTCAATCATCCGAAGGTCCGCCCAGAGCCTGGGGGTCGTGAAGAGCCGGTCATAAGTTCCTGCGGCAACAACCCGATCGATTTCGTTGCGTGCCCACTCAGTGATTCGATGATTTCGCTCTCGTTGGGCGTGACGGTAGGTGTCAACAAACTCTGGAGTGAAAGGGATTTCACGATCTGTGGCGAATGGGTCGAGGTCGGTATTGACACTTAGAGGGTCATCTTCCTTTTCTACCGATGGGTCCATCCAGTTGGTAAGGACCTCGGGCCGTCCCGGGTGAGCAGCGAGTGAGATGTAAAGGTCGGCGCTAGGCAGTTCCATGGCTGCCGGGACTATTGAGCCACGTCCGTACTCGGCTTCTAGGCTGGGGTGAACTGATTGAGATTGATAGGCAGCCATTAGTGATCCGCCGCCAGAATTTCCGAGCAGAACGACTGTTTCTATCCCGGCGTATTCACGTAGCCATTGGACGCCGACTGCTATCTCCGCGACAGCGTGATCAAGTAAGAAATAGGGCTCGGCTCCTCGGAATCGTGTATTCCACCCCAAGAATCCGATTCCCCGAGTAGCGCAAAGGTCAGCAAGATAATGCTCGCTGAAATCGATGTTGTAGTGGGTGGCGATGATCGCGACGGTGGGTCGGCTCCCACGGGGCCGGTGGTAGACCCCTTGACAAGGATGTCCTCCAGCTCCTGCGCGACCTACTACAGGTGACGGCAGCCCAACGAATTCGCGCTCGACCGACACCGTCAAGCTCTTTTCCGGACTGGAGCAGCCATCACGCGAGCAGCTTCCGTTTCGTCTGTCGGCATGCCAGGGGTGTCGCGGCACAACTCCACCAAGACTTGGTTCGGGTCTAGGTAATAGACCGAATGACACCATCCATGGTCTCTTTCCATGGTGGCTTCTATCCCTTCCGCGGCCATGCGCTCACCGATTTGCTGCTGCATTTCTTCGGTTGCTTCAAACGCTGCATGGTTCACCCAGACCGGGACACCAAGACTGTCATTGACGTCTGTTGCCCAGTCAGATCGTTCCCCAACGTTGTCAAACGCGAAAAATGCTATGCATTGACCGTTTCCCGTGTCGAAGAAGACGTGTTTTATCCATCCTTCCTCATGCTCATGGAATTCCGTGTTAACTAAGGGAAAGCCAAAGAGATCTTCGTAGAAGTGGCGCGTAGCCTCAAGGTCTTTTGTTGAATATGCGACGTGGTGAAATGCCATTCTTTGCTCCAATTAGTCAACTGGCGTTCCAGTTTCGCGTACACGCGAGCCTTGCACGACAGCGATAGCTGCTACAACCGCTAGAAAGATGGAAAGAAACGTGGCCCAATGGGCGAGGTCGTGGTAGCTGCGTTGTTCGACCGCCAAACCTGAAGCGACCCCTGCGGCGGCTCCAGTTGCGGTCATCAATACGTCAGCTGTGGCTTGGGTTGCGACTCGAACCTCGGGTTCGAAGGCCTCGGTCATGAGTGCACTACCAGCGACTAGGGAGCCGCACCAGCCGACTCCGATCAAGAACAGGCCCACGATGTGTCCGGTTGCATCGGGTGCGTCTGTGTGGGACGCGATTTCAGATCCGAGAGCGGTGACCACCGCACCAACCCCGATCAACAGTTCTTTGCTTATTCGATCAGCGATTTTCCCGATAGCCGGAGAGAAGAAATACATACCTACGATGTGAAGAGAAATCATCGCACCAATGACGAGAGCATCCTGGTCACCATCGGTCATGTGGAGCGGAGTGACCGTCATCACCCCAACCATCGCCGCTTGTGACAGCATCATCCCCAGTAGGGCAACCCGAGCCGAAGGATGAGCAAGAATAAGACCGAGATCCGAAACTCTTGGTACCCGGAAACCCGCCGCCCCTTCTCTTGCTACCAAATGAAGAGGATCGGGTCGCAACCTATACAAAATTCCGGCGGCTGCTATGAGAAAGAAACCTACAGAGCACACGTACGGAAGGATGTAACCGCTAGCTCCAACGTCTGAACCTGAGATCGATCGAAGTCCTAGACCAATCGTAGGGCCGAGAACCGAACCCACGGTGCTCGCCCAGATCACAAGACTGATGCTTCTCGCTCGATTTTCGTCAGTTGCCAGATCTGCCCCCGCGTATCGCGCTGCCAAGTTCCCGGCTTGACCGCAACCGACGAGGATCATGCCAACGACAAGCAAGATATAGATCTCGGTTACCGCCGCCAGGGCTGCGGTCGCTGCACCTAACGCCCCTACAAGATAGGCACCACCTATCCCAATTCGTCGCCCCGTTCGCGCCATTACAGCCGCTACGGGCAACCCGGCCAAGGTGCCGCCGATGCTAAGACCAACGGCCGCTATAGCCCCTCGGCTATCGCTGCCTGTGATCTCACTACCCAACAATGCAGACGCTGCGTAGGAGGTGGTCATCGCCAGACCGCCCGGAATTACTCCACCCTGCAGGACCCGAATCGTGCGTCGTTGTACCTCATCCCGGTCGGTTTCAACGTCTGTCAATCGAGTCTCAGTTCTTCCACAATGGTCTTGGCCCATCGATAGTCAGGCTTACCAGCTGGGCTTCGCTTGATTTGGTTGACCTGAATGATTGCTTTGGGTCTCTTATATCGACCGATGTAACTCGCGCAGTGTTCAATAATGTCCGACTCTACGGCCTGCCCTCCGTCGACGAGTTGAACAATCGCCACGACTTCGTTACCCCACCTTCTACTGGGCCGTCCACATACAACCGCGTCGTATACCGCCGGGTGGGTTTTGACCGCGTTTTCAACTTCTTCGGCGTAAATCTTTTCGCCTCCCGAGTTGATGGTTACTGAGTCTCGACCCAGTACTTCGATACGCCCGTCAACAAGTAAGCGTGCTCGGTCGCCTGGGACGGAAAATCGCACCCCATCGATAACGGGAAAGGTGCTGCTCGTTTTCTCGGGATCATTCAGATAACCCAGAGGTACGCAGCCCGACATTGCAAGCCAACCGATCTCACCAGAACCCGCATCGACTACAGCTGACATGGACGGGTTGACAACGGTGCTGCCCGGCGCCGGTGCGAAGTCACCACTGCTCGACTGTTGTTCTTTGGTGCTCACGTTGCTGCCTTGCACACCCGTCTCACTTGAACCGATTGAATCGCGGATCGTTACTCCGCCAAATTGCTGCTTCAGCTCGTCCTTGAGGTCAGAATTCAAGACAGCGCCACCACTAATAATGGAACGCAGCGACCGCGGGACCAC
>JASMKJ010000589.1 GCA_030749275.1 Acidimicrobiales bacterium | reverse complement strand
GTCGGACCGAAAATCTTCTCGCAGAACAGCCCATCTTTTTCGGGCTTCAACGTTCTGTAGTTGATGGTCTCGGGCTTTTTGACTTCACCGTTGGACCACGTTCGAATAGCGTCCGCGGTCGCTAGACCGATGCGGATATCTGAGAACTCGTTAACGTCAATCATTTGCTGCTCTCAATTCGCGAATGGGTAAGGACGATTACGCGGATGCTCATATTTGTTGCCTCCGCAGTTCGTCTTCTTCGTCGGTTCCTCGTTCAGGTCGGCTGATATCAATGCCCAATGATTCTTCGGCGCGGAAAACGTCTTCATCGAGGCCTTGCATGTCAATTTCGTCTCCGGTCAAGGAAATCACTTCCACGTTCAAGCAGAGTGCTTGCATTTCCTTGATCAAGACTTTGAAGCTCTCAGGAATCCCTGGTTCGGGAATATTTTTGCCTTTCACGATCGCTTCGTAGACTTGAACCCTGCCTAGGGTGTCGTCGGACTTTATGGTCAAGAGCTCTTGGAGGAGGTAAGCGGCACCGTATGCCTCTAGGGCCCAAACCTCCATCTCGCCGAACCGTTGCCCGCCGAACTGTGCTTTGCCCCCAAGGGGCTGCTGGGTGATCATCGAGTAGGGGCCGGTTGAGCGAGCGTGAATCTTGTCGTCAACAAGGTGCGCCAATTTGAGGATGTAGCTGTATCCGACCATGATTGGCTGGTCATATGCTTCCCCGGTACGACCGTTGTACAACACCGCTTTTCCAGCAGATGTCATCATTCGTTCCCCTGAAGATGTTTCGGGTCGAAGGTTCTCAAGCGCTTTTTGAATCGTTGGATGGGCCCCGGCTCGTTCTTCTTCGTCCCAACTGGCACCGTCGAACACGGGCGTGGCTACGAACACTGCGGGTGCCGTTCGAGGACGAGTTTTTCGAGCCGTGTTCGAAGTTGGTTCAACTCCGACGGCTTCGCCGTTGAGTTCCCAACCCCAGCGGGCTGCATAACCCAAGTGAGCTTCAAGTACCTGGCCAACATTCATTCGGCTCGGTACTCCAAGTGGACTGAGGATGATGTCGACTGGTGTGCCATCAGCCATGTAGGGCATTTCTTCGATCGGAAGGATCTTTGAGATGACACCTTTGTTGCCGTGGCGCCCAGCAAGTTTGTCGCCAACGCTGATCTTGCGCTTCTGCGCTACATACACCCGAACGAGTTCGTTGACCCCGGGCGGCAATTCTTCATCTTCGTCGCGTTGAAGCACTCGAACGTCAGTGACGATTCCCCGTTCACCGTGAGGCACCTTGAGTGAGGTGTCACGAACTTCTCGCGCTTTTTCTCCGAAAATGGCGCGCAATAGGCGTTCTTCGGGAGTTAGTTCGGTTTCACCCTTAGGTGTGACTTTGCCTACGAGGACGTCACCTGGACCGACTTCAGCTCCCACACGCACCACGCCGCGTTCATCGAGATCTGCGAGTA
The DNA here is from genome assembly GCA_030749275.1 of Acidimicrobiales bacterium. GTDB lineage: Bacteria > Actinomycetota > Acidimicrobiia > Acidimicrobiales > Poriferisodalaceae > UBA6944. The sequence goes on along the minus strand of JASMKJ010000589.1, from coordinate 3,149 downwards.
CGTCATCGGCAACGTTGGGGATGTCTCGCGTGATTTCTTCGGGACCTAGTTTGGTGTCGCGGGCATCGATCTCGTGTTCATGAATGTGGATTGATGTAAGAACATCATCCTTTACAAGGCGTTCGCTGATGATGATCGCATCTTCGAAGTTGTAGCCCTCCCAAGCCATGTAGGCAACGAGCAGGTTCTTTCCTAGGGCTAGTTCGCCGTTGTCTGTGGACGGGCCGTCAGCCAAGATGGCGCCCTTTTTAACTTTGTCCCCCTCTTGAACGATTGGCTTTTGGTTGATGCAAGTGTCCTGGTTGGAGCGTTCGAATTTGAGTAGCTGATGGCTGAACGTGCCTTCTTTCTTGTATTCGACCGTGATGGCTGTTCCGTTGACTTCTGCAACTACGCCGTCTTCACGGGCCAGAACAACATCCGCAGCGTCTCCGGCGGCACGTGCTTCGATACCGGTGCCTACATAGGCTGCCTCGGAGCGGATCAGGGGAACCGCTTGGCGTTGCATATTGGCCCCCATAAGAGCGCGGTTCGCATCGTCGTGTTCGAGGAATGGGATCAGCGCTGTGGCAACAGAGACGATCTGTTTTGGGGAGACGTCCATCAGATCGACTTCATCTGCTGGTACGTAGCTGATTTCGGTAGTAGCCGCAAAGTACGTATCGCGTTCCATTTGGAGCTTTAGGTCAGCCAAACTGGCCCCTTGGGGGCTTTTACGCACAAGCACTCGTGGGTTTCTAAAGGTCTTATTGGGGTTGAGCGGGGCGTTGGCCTGTGCAACGACGTACTCTTCCTCTTCGTCAGCAGTTAAGTAGCGGATGTCATCCGTAACTTTTCCCTTCTTGACAACACGGTAGGGCGATTCGATAAATCCAAATTCATTTACTTGAGCGAATGTCGCCAAACCTCCGATGAGTCCAATATTTGGGCCTTCGGGAGTTTCAATGGGACACATCCGTCCGTAGTGGCTGAAGTGAACGTCTCGTACTTCGAATCCGGCGCGTTCGCGCGAGAGGCCGCCTGGACCAAGAGCTGAAAGGCGACGTCGATGCGTCAACCCAGATAGTGGGTTGACTTGATCCATGAATTGGGAGAGTTGCGATGTCCCAAAAAATTCTTTGATCGCAGCAGTTACGGGCCGGGTATTGATCAAGGTCGTTGGGGTAATTGCCTCGACGTCTTGTGTGGTCATTCGTTCCCGAACAACTCGTTCCATACGGCTCAGGCCTATACGAACTTGGTTTTGGATAAGTTCTCCGACGGATCGAATACGGCGATTCGCGAAATGATCTTGGTCGTCGAGACGGTATCCAGGTTCTGCGTTGGCTAAGTGCAGCAGGTAGCTGACCGCCGCGAGTACCTCTGAGCGCGTGAGCACCTGTGAATCCGCTGATGGTCGTTCTAGCTTTAAACCAAAGAGGTCTTCGAGTTTGTCAATTTCGGCGCTCAACTTCTTAGTGAGCTTGTATCGACCGACCTTGGAAAGTGAATAGCGTCGGTCATCAAAATATGCGTTATTGAAGTAGTTGGCTGCCGCTTCGGCTGTCGGCGGTTCACCTGGGCGTGCGCGTTTGTAGATCTCAATAAGAGCTTCTTCTTGCGTTGGTGCTAGTGGCGCGTCTTCATCGCTACGAGCCCACTTGTCTCGTTCGCTTTCCCACTGGCCTTCGAGGAAGTCGAAGTGTTGAACAAACTTTTCGAGAAACCCCGGATGGCTAGCTTCGTCGTATCCGAGCGCTCGCAGAATGGTGAAGATACTCAGACGCCGTTTGCGGGCAATACGGGCGCCAGCGGTGACGTCTTTGCCGGGCTTATGTTCTACGTCGAATTCGATCCATTCACCTCGGTAGGGATGGATGGTGCCGGTAACCAGCTGGTGCTTCTGCATATTTCGAAGTCGGTATCGTTCACCTGGTTGGAAAATAACGCCTGGTGATCTAACGAGTTGGCTAACAATCACCCGCTCTGTTCCGTTGATGATGAAGGTTCCCTTGTCTGTCATCTTGGGGAAATCGCCCATGAAAACGGTTTGTTCTTTGATCTCACCGGTGTTGGCGTTCCTAAAGCGAGCTCGAACGAAGATTTGGTCGGAGTAAGTGTGGTCTTTTTCCTTGCACTCTTTCTCCGAGAACTTGGGCGGACCTTTTAGGTCTTCGTCTTCGCTATCGAACTCAAATTCGAGTTCGAGGTTCCCAGTGAAGTCACTAATGGGACTTATATCGGCGAAGGTTTCAGCTAAGCCGATAGCAAGAAAACGTTCGAAGGACTTTTTTTGGACGTCAATTAGGTCTGGTAGCGGCAGTACCTCTTCGAGGTTGCCAAATGAATACCGTTCCCGGGCAGCGCGAGAAGACAACGGGATCTCCTAGAAATATTCAGTTGCGACCGTGGGCAACGGTCGTCAGAAGTAGGGGCGCGCGAGAACTCTTAGTGTTTTCTAAAAAAGACGACACCAGAGCCACGACAGCGCACAGGCTAGCGGCCGATTCGAGTTTCAACAAACGTAACGGCAACTAACTTAAAAGTGTTGTTACTTGACGTCGACGGTGCCGCCGGCAGCTTCAATAGCTTCCTTGGCTTTGTCGGCGTCTTCTTTAGAAACTCCTTCGAGGATATTGCTGGGTGCTCCTTCGACAAGATCCTTGGCTTCTTTAAGCCCGAGGCTGGTAAGCCCGCGGACCTCTTTAATAACCTGGATTTTCTTGTCGCCGGTACCCGTGAGGACAACGTCAAACTCATCTTTGTCTTCTGCGGGTGCGCCTCCGGCATCGCCGCCGCCACCGGCAGCAGCCATCATGACCGGTGCCGCGGCCGCAGCTGTGACATCAAACGTCTCTTCAAACGCTTTCTTAAGTTCGACGAGTTCGAGTACCGACATGCTGCCGATTGCCTCGATGATCTCTTCGGTGGTTGCCATTTCTTTCTCCTAGCTTGCTAGTTCCTTTTTGTGCAACATCGCTGCACTGTGTTTCGTGGACTTCATTCACGCTTTCTTCTTGGCCGGAGCCTTCTTCTTGGCCGGAGCCTTCTTCTTGGCCGGAGCCTTCTTCTTGGCCGGAGCCTTCTTCTTGGCCGGAGCCTTCTTCTTGGCCGGGGCTTCCTCCGCCACTGGTTCAACCTCAGCGGCTTCCTCTGTCGGGGCTTCCTCC
>JASMKJ010000588.1 GCA_030749275.1 Acidimicrobiales bacterium | reverse complement strand
CTGTCGTCGCAGTCCTAGATGGTCCGGGAGGCATCGGATATTGGATTGTGTCCGCGGACGGAACCGTAGAAGTGGTGGGTACGAACATCATCCCTCCCCTCGGTGAGAGCGAACCTTTGACGGACAAAGTCCGCAGTGCTTACGAAGGAGCACCAGGTGCCTTGGGGATTTGGCTTGAATTGGTCAACGGAACAAAGGTCGCGATCGGAGATCCAGGGCCAAGAATCTTTACAGGCCATGAACGCCCATCGGGTTGGTTGTCTGGATTGGCCGTGAAGCAACTCATGCGAGGCCGATGGATCGACACCATCGATCGTGGGTGTGTGGCTGAGTTGCCACGAGCAGTGCGAATCGGTCAACTGCTGTTACCAACTATGCAAGAGTTTCAGTTTGGAGCTGCCGTAGAAGAAGCGCGCGATCATCAGATCGCAGGAATTTTGCTATCAGGAGGAGCAACGCAGTGGATCGGTAGAAGGATCGACGAGCTACAAGAATTTGCAAATCGGATCCCGCTTCTGATGGCAGCTGACGAAGAAGGCGGCCGAGTTCAACGACTGCACCACATCTTGCCGGTCCTACCAAGCGCTGCTCGACAAGTAAACGAGCGTCTCGAAATTGTGGCCCAACGAGCGGAACGTCATGCAATTCGGATGCTTGAATTTGGTTTCAACGTCAACTTCGCTCCTGTCCTTGACGTAGGAACTGGCCCGGGAATAGGGGATCGGTCTTTTTCCAATGACGCGGCGCTCGTCGTCGACTATGGCGTAGCGACCATAGAAGGTTTCAGTGACGGCGGTGTTTTGACAGTCGTCAAACACTTCCCAGGTCACGGGTCAGCCGATTATGACTCGCACGATGGGAGATCTGTCGGGCCACCGTTACTTGAGCTAACCCAGACCGATCTGGTTCCCTTCCAAGCAGCGATAGCCACCGGCAAATCGGCCATTATGGTCGGCCATACGGAGATTCCCGACGTAACAGATGGGGTGCCCTCGTCCCTTTCAAGTGCGGCCATCCAAGGCCTTTTGAGAGATGACCTGGGTTTCGGCGGGTTGGTAGTGACAGATGCTC
>JASMKJ010000587.1 GCA_030749275.1 Acidimicrobiales bacterium | reverse complement strand
TTCGTGCATCTTTTGACCAAAGTGGATTCTTAATCAAAGGCTCGGAAGGTTGCTTGGCACTACTGACTCCAACGCGATTCCATGACATTGCCCGGGTCATGGCCTCGCGCTCTGAAGAAGGAGACGTGCGTCACCGCTCTGCCAAGAGATCCTTCGGGGCAGGCGCGGCTCGTGTACTCCCCGACAAACAGGGACGGATAGCAGTTCCCGAAGATTTACGGCTGTTCGCCCGTTTGGAACGTGAGTGCGTGATTGTTGGGGCCATAGATGAGGTAGAGATTTGGGATAGATCTCGTTGGCAAGAAGTCACAGAAGTCGGGGATTCGCTGCTGGAATCCCCGGACGAATTTTCTGATAGCGACCAAACATGACCGAGGGCGCCAAGCAACCTGGGCCTTCTCGAGTTGTCTCGGTCGGGAGACCGGCATCGTTTGAGCACGAGCCAGTGATGCTCAGGGAAGTTCTAGAGGTGTTTGGACCAATAAATGACGGGCTTTTCGTGGATGCAACGGTTGGGGGCGGTGGCCATGCACAAGCGATATTGGAACAAAACGCCGAAGCGTTTCTACTCGGACTCGATCGCGACCCTCATGCCGTAACGGTCGCTGCAGAACGCCTACAAAGTTTCGGAGCTCGAGCGAAGGTCCTTCACGCCAGATTCGATGAGATCGGCAAGCTAGTCGATGCTGATGACCGGGACTTGAGCGGAGCGATTTTCGACCTAGGGGTTAGCAGTCACCAACTCGACACACCTGAACGGGGCTTTTCGTACCGCTTCGATGGTTCGCTAGACATGCGGATGGACCCGAATGAGCCCCTAGACGCGGCCACTATCGTGAACACCTGCAACGAAGATGAACTGACTTCACTGTTGCGAGCCAACGCTGACGAGCGGTTCGCTCGTCGAATCGCTAGGTCGGTAGTTGCCCAGCGTCCCATTCAATCAACGCAGGAACTTGCAGAACTAGTTCGCGAGGCGGTACCCGCGCCGGCTCGAAGGTCTGGACGCCACCCGGCCATGAGGACCTTTCAGGCAATTCGTATCGCCGTCAACGATGAGCTCAGACTCATCGAACCGGCGTTGAATCAAACAATTGAACGGCTGAGACCGGGAGGTCGAATTGTCGTTCTTTCTTATCACTCTGGAGAGGACAGAATTGTGAAACAAGTGTTCCGCGATGCAGCGGATGGGGTTTGTGTGTGTCCATCCACCCTTCCGTGTGTATGTAACTCCGAGCCCAATGTCAGGCTTTTACGCAGAAAAGTGGTTCGCCCTACTGCGGAGGAGATAGAAACTAACCCGAGAGCGGCTAGCGCCCGTTTTAGGGCGGCAGAGCGTCTTTCAGCGGGTGAGGCTTAAGTCTCGTGGCCGCCGTCCTCACCGAATTGCCCGTGAAGCCAGATGTCATCGAAGTCGGTGATGGCTCCCGTGTTGAACGGTCTTCGCGTCGGAGCTCGTTGGGTAACCGTGTTGTAGGCGTTACAACCATTTTTGGTGTTATCGCCCTAGTGATCCTTCTCGGCCACGCAATCTTCGAGGCCATGATTAGCGATAGGCATGTCAGAATCAACCAGCTAGAGGAGCAAATCAGCGTCCACGAAAATGATGTGCGAGAACTTCGCCTCCAGTATGAGAATGCGGTAGCCCCGAACAAGGTCGCGCAATGGGTCGACGAAGAGTCGACCTTGCGGCAGGCGGAATCGGTGACGCAGATAAGAGTTCGGCCAGAAGACATAGCTTTACGCAACATCCGAGCTGACGTTCGTTCTCAAGACCCAACCAGGGTGGAACGATTTTCGGTGGATCATCTCCTAGCAGAGACGGTGACATTCGAATCTTCGAGAAGCGAAAGATAGACAAGGTCCGGGTCCTCAGTGAACGTCTTTATTGAAACCCGGGAATCAGACCAGTCTCAAGCGCAGCCTCGAAATTCGTCTCAGAAACTCCAGCGTTTTTCTAAGCCTTACGGTCGGGTCGGCTATCGAAGTAAGCGAGTCGGGTGGCTTATGCTCCTTGCCTTCGGAGTGCTCGGAGTCATCGCGATGAGGCTCGTTCAGGTCCAAGTAATCGACCGGGAGCAATACCTCAGCGAAATTTCTCGACACATCACAACATCGGTAATCGCAGGCGATCGTGGCAACATCCTCTCCAGAGATGGTTCGTTCCTCGTTACTACTGACTCTTCCATGACCGTCGGGGCCAACCCACAACTCATTACCAATGCCTATCCGACTGCTTTGCTCATTGCTGCCGAACTCAACGTGTCCGAACAGAAAATTTATGAACTTCTGTCTAAGGAGGACCGGAATTATGTTCATCTAAAGAGGGAAGTGGCTCCCGATGTCGTTGAGAACATCCGCAAACTGAATCTTGAAGGTATCGAATACCGAGAGGAACCGGATCGTGCGTACCCCAACGGGGATGGCTTTGCGCGAAACCTTCTAGGGCAAGTAGACGTTGACGAGACCCCGCTGAACGGAATCGAAAAGCAATTCAACCAAGAACTGGCGGGTCAAGCAGGTAGTCGCGTTGACTACGTGTCGCTCTCGGATCAGCCGGTCAAATTGCGCGGCGGTGATTTGAACTATCAAGCACCAAAGCGTGGTTCCGATGTACGCACCACCATCCATATCCCAATTCAACGTTCAGCTGAGGAGGCCCTAAAGAAGTCGGTGTCGGAGAGCGGCGCCAATTGGGGCACTGCAATAGTCCTAGATGTTGCAACTGCCGAGGTCTTGGCGTTGACCGATATCTCTATTGACACGGAGAGCGGTGAACCTTGGATCCCCGGCAAGAGCCATGCTTACATCAAGGCATTTGAACCCGGCTCTGTGGTTAAGACCTTCACTATTGCCGCAGCCCTGGACTTGGGTTATGTCCACCCTGAAGAAGTGTTCGAGGTTCCTCACAAATACCAGTACGCAGACAAAGAATTTGGCGAACCTTACGTGTCGCAGGACCGGGAACTAACGGTGTCCGAGATTTTGTCCAAGTCATCCAACATTGGGACTATCCGAATAGGTGAACAAGTGGGCCCTGACCAGTTGTATTCCTACTTGCACAGGTTCGGACTCGGGCGATACTCGACCGGCAGCGATGAGACCCAAGGGCTTCCCGACGAAACACGGGGCAAATTGAAACGACCTCAGGATTGGGAAGGCACTGTTCCAGCCACAATTTCTTTTGGTCAGGGTGTTTCGGTGACAGCAATTCAGCTTGCAGCTGCGTACAACGTCATTGCGAACGATGGCAGATACATTCCGGCTTCGTTGGTACAAGGCTTCGAAGCCCCCGACGGTTCCTTTCGTCGATTTGAGGCCGAAGTAAGCCACAAGGTTCTGAGCGCGACCACTGCGAAGCAAATGCGCGACATGCTTGAAGGTGTTGTGATGAACGGGACGGGCAAAAGAGCAGCGGTCACCGGTTATGGGGTCGCAGGCAAAACTGGCACGGCAGAAAAGCCGAAGGATGGAGGGTACTGCGACTGCTACACGACGATCTTTGCCGGTTTCGCTCCTGTGACGGACCCGCAAATCACCGTCGTTGTTGTCCTTGATGAACCGGAAGACGGAGCCGGACTTACTGCGGCTCCACTATTTAGTGAAGTCACATCCAAAGCCTTGGGCATTCTTGGTGTGCCGAAGACGAGGTAATCAATGATGGCAGGAATTTCGTTAGAAGAGATCACTCAAGTGTGCGGTGAGGCGTCATTGGTTAACACTGAAGGTTCTTCGAGCGAGCTGCGAATCGTCGGAATCAGTCACGACAGTCGTCTCGTCGCTGAAGGAGACCTATTTGCGTGCATCCCCGGCACACGAAGTGATGGCCACGCCCATGCAGCCGAGGCTCTTATGGGTGGGGCTGCGGCTTTGCTGGTAGAGCGCAGATTGGAGTACGCGGTTCCGCAGATCCTGGTATCCGACGTACGAAAGGTAATTGGCCCTGTTGCAGCAACCGTGTACGGCAACCCTTCAAACAGCATGAGGGTCGTTGGCGTGACGGGGACAGCTGGCAAAACGACCACCGTTCATGCTCTAGCGGAAGCATTGGAGGCTTGTGGCGCGCAAGCAGGAGTGATTGGAACTCTTGATGGGGGTCACACCACACCCGAAGCGCCAGAAATGCAGAGAGCTTTGGCATCAATGCGCGATAGTGCCAAGGAATGGGCCTGCGTCGAGGTTTCGTCTCACGGCCTTGACTTCGGGCGAGTTGAAGGCGTTGAGTTTGCCGCGACGGTCTTCACAAACCTCAGTGCGGAACATCTTGACTTCCACAAGGACATGGAGGCCTATTACCAAGCGAAACGGCGGTTGTTCCACAAAGAAAGCCAATATGCGATCATTTCGATCATTGATGACTGGGGCAAGCGTCTCGTCACAGAACTCAAAGGTCTTGGCCACGAGGGACTAGTTGTCGTGGATCCGGAAATGGTTCAGAGTCCCAAGCTAGAGGCAGATGGTTCGACTTTTGTCTGGCGTGGGCACCAGATCAAATCTGCCCTCTTGGGGAAATTCAATTTGTTGAACCTTCTCATTGCGGGCGAAACTCTCAGAGCTTTTGGTTGGGACGAAGACGCGATAGCCCAGGGCCTTGAAAGAGTCTCGCCTGTCAAGGGAAGGATGGAACCTGTCGTAGTGCCCGATTCAGGTGTAGCGGTGGTTGTGGACTACTCGCATAAGCCTCAGGCACTGGCAGAGGCTTTGAAGGCTGTGCGGGATCTTTCCGGTGGTCGCGTATGGGTTGTGTTCGGAGCCGGTGGCGAACGAGATGCTGCCAAGCGACCACTGATGGGCGAAATCGCTGGAACACTCGCTGACGAAATTGTCATCACTTCCGACAATCCGAGATCTGAAAGCGCCGAAGCGATTGCAAAGGACATCGTCACTGGGATCGGGAGCGGTGGAACCCACTATCGAGTGGTGCTCGACCGCGCTGAGGCGATTCATTTGGCAATTAGGGACGCCGAAATAGGCGACATTGTGTTGGTGGCCGGAAAAGGGCACGAGACACATCAAATCGTCGGTGAGCAACGGCGGCCCTTTGATGACGTGTCTGTTAGCAACGAAGCGCTGTTGAGTCGTATCGGGAGTAGCGACGGGTGATAGCGCTGCTCATCGCTGCGGGTGTTTCCATGGGAGTTAGTCTCATCGGTACCCGCGTTCTAGTTCCATGGTTGCGATCCCGAGGGGTAGGGCAACCCATCCGGTTGGATGGACCACAGGGTCACCTCACTAAGGCAGGAACCCCGACTATGGGTGGCGTTGCAATAGTTGCCGGAGCGGTAAGCGGTTATTTGATCAGTCATTTGCGCTCGGAGACCATTTTCACGCGCTCGGGGCTGACACTTATCGCAGCGGTTGTCGCAGCCAGCGGAGTAGGCCTGATCGATGATTGGATCAAAGTAAGTCGCGAGCGAAACTTGGGGCTTAACAAATCCGCAAAAATTATTGGACTGCTTTTGGTTGCGGTCGGCTTTTCTGTGTTCGCGATGTATTGGGCGCAAACTAGCCCGGTAATCGCGCTAACTCGGGCTGATCTGCCAGGCATTACGTTGAGCAAAGTTGTGTGGGTCCTCTGGGCCTCTGCCTTGGTCATTGCTACAGCGAACGCCGTCAATTTGACGGATGGACTCGATGGACTTGCCGGAGGCTCATCCGCGATCGGATTCTCAGCGTTCGTCATTATCGGTTATTGGCTCTTTAGGCATCCAGAGAGTTACGACGTCAACCATGCCCTGGATCTAGCGATTGTTGCCGCGGCAATGACCGGAGCATGCATCGGGTTCTTGTGGTGGAACGCTCCACCCGCTCGAATCTTTATGGGCGACACTGGCTCCCTTGCGATCGGGACGGCATTCGCCGGCCTTGCACTACTGCTGGAAACCCATCTTCTTCTTCCGATTATCGGTGCCCTCTATGTTCTTGAAACTCTTTCGGTCATAGTTCAGGTCACGAGTTACCGTTTGTTTGGGCGTCGTGTGTTCAGAATGGCGCCTATACATCACCACTTCGAACTAGCCGGCTGGCCTGAAACAACGGTCTTGATTCGCATGTGGATAATTAACGGGATTTGTGTGGCATTTGCGTTGGGTGCTTTTTATGCCGACTTCATTGGGCTTGACTCAACAGGTCTGTCACTTTGGGTGCATCAGCCATGACAACGCTTGACTTAACTCGAGTGGTGGTGGGTGGCTTGGGGCTCACTGGACGAGCGTTAACGGAAGCACTCACTTCCCGAGGTCACGGAGTTACCGTGGCGGATGACCACCCGAAGTCTCGGAGAGCCCTAGCTGATGCGCTAGGGGTTGGGTTAGTTGATTCCAAATCTTTGGTAGAGCTTGAAAAAATCGTGACCGGAGCGACCGTCGTTGTGGTCAGTCCGGGAATTCCTCCGCACCATCATTTACAGCGCATTTCAGACGAGCGAGGCGT
>JASMKJ010000586.1 GCA_030749275.1 Acidimicrobiales bacterium | reverse complement strand
GATTAGTCGCCAACACCGTGTTCACGTCAGCGACTGTTTTCGGACTTCTCGTCCGATCGTCAAACGGTGTGCCTGTTGTCTCAGGCGTTGAGGTTGCATCGGGACCAGATGGATCGCCGGGTAAGGAGAGTCCGGAGGCTGAGTTGTTACCTATTCGCGTAGCGCTAGAGCAGGTAGAACTTCCCGTGGGTCGGATCAGTGGACTTTCTGTAAGCCCAGGAATACCCAACGGATCTCGTCATTGGCTATTAGCACTCCCTCAACTCGAGGGTGAGGTACTGGTCGCCATTCAAAATGCAGGGCAATCTGACGTTAAAGCGCTTATCTCTCGTTATGGCAGTCGCGGACGATACGAGGTAAAACTCGCAGGATTCGGAATTCACTACTACCGCGTCGCTGCGGGAAACACCCTAGAGATTAGAAGTGATTCTGCTATTGCGGTTACGGCACTACATCAAGAAGCGAACGGAGCAGGTCTAAATTCGATTCTGGGAATCAGGTTCGCCGAGGATGAAGAATGATTCGCCTGCTGGTTGCTCTCGGCCTCGGCGGCATGGTGTCTGCCGTAGCTGTTGTTTTGAATCGAAGCGGAACGACGACGAGTATTTCTGTGCGGCGTAACTTCTTACCCACGCGGGTGCCAGCCGTTGAAGTCGGGTTAGCAGAGGGCCCGGCCATAGTGATTTTTACCGAGGCTAGCTGTCGTAGTTGCCAGGACGTTATGCGGCTCATTCGAGGTCCAGCCGGTGCAGGATTGCCTGTCGCCGATGTGGAATATGGCGCTCAGCCAGAACTCCACCGCAGATTCAATATCGACACTGTTCCCACAACGGTGGTGGTCGACAAGCAAGGCACCGTTATCGCAGGATGGACAGGTCGCGTTGACTTGAGCGAATTCACCACGGCCCTCGCAGAGATCGGCTAGTCGGATCCGGACTGACCGATCGGAGGTGGCTTGGCTGTCTCCGGCAACGGCTCTCCCTCTATGTCTGGCTCGGTTGCTTCTGGGATTAACTGGGCGACTTGCTCACCGCTGATGGTTTCCTTGTCAAGCAGTGCCGCAGCGATGCGATCAAGGGCACCTCTATGTTCGATCAGTGCTTGGCGAGCGCGACCCTCCTGAGTTCGTAGGATTCTTTCTACTTCCTCGTCGATGACTCTTGCCGTGTCGTCGCTGTAGTCGCGGCCGCTTACTAGGCCTTCGCCTAGGAAAACCTGATTGTCAGAACCCCACGCCATCGGACCGACGCGGTCGCTCATTCCCCACTCAGTCACCATTCTTCGCGCCAGCTCTGTTCCCTGAATTAGATCGTTAGCGGCGCCGGTTGATGTGACTCCGAAAACGGTGTCTTCGGCCATGCGACCACCGAACAGAACTGCCAGCCGATCTTCGATGTAATCCTGAGAGTAAGAGTGACGTTCTTCGGGTAATTGCATGGTGACACCAAGTGCCTGGCCGGTTGGCAAAATAGTCACCTTGTGCACTGGGTCGGCGTTTGCAAAGAGGGTCGCGATGAGGGCATGTCCGCCTTCGTGGTATGCGGTGACTTCTTTTTCTCGATCTGTCATCGCGACAGATTCGCGACGCTGTCCTATTAGTACGCGATCTCTCGCCGCTTCAAAATCTTCTTGCGTTATCGACTCCCGGTCCATCCGCACAGCGTTGAGGGCAGCCTCATTGACGAGGTTTGCGAGATCAGCACCACTCATACCCGGGGTGCCCTTAGCGACGGTCTCCAGATCAATGTTCGGGTCGATGCTCTTGTCTTTCGCGTGGACTGCCAAGATTGCGCTTCGCTCTTCGAATTCAGGAAGAGGCACTACGACTTGGCGATCAAATCTGCCCGGGCGAAGAAGGGCAGGATCCAAGATGTCCGGTCGGTTGGTTGCTGCCATCATTACTATTCCTTCAGTGGCCTCAAAACCGTCCATTTCTGCGAGCATTTGATTGAGTGTTTGTTCTCTTTCGTCGTGTCCGCCACCCAGACCGGCTCCCCTCTTTCGGCCGATTGAATCAATTTCATCGATGAAGATAATTGCCCGACCCAATTTGCGAGCTGTTTGAAACAGATCTCGAACTCTGCTTGCCCCCACACCAACGAACATTTCCATGAAGTCGGAACCAGTTACCGACAAAAACGGAACTCCTGCTTCACCGGCTACCGCCCGAGCGATCAACGTCTTCCCGGTACCGGGGGGACCGACCAACAAGACACCTTTGGGAATACGAGCCCCCACCGCGGCGAATCGATCAGGGCCCTTAAGGAAGTCGACCACCTCAGTAATCTCTTGCTTCACTCCTTTGTAGCCAGCGATATCATCGAAACCTGTTTCCGGCCGTTCAGTAGTGTAGGTCTTGGCTTTGCTTCGACCTATAGACATGATTCCGCTCATTTGGCCTTGGGCGCGGCGTTGCATCCACCAAAAAAGTCC
>JASMKJ010000585.1 GCA_030749275.1 Acidimicrobiales bacterium | reverse complement strand
GAGAAATGCCAGATCTCCAGAGGTACGGCCTGCGCGAATAGAGAACGAGTCCTCGCATCTGCCCCTTGCCACGCGGTGGCTGTAACCACGGATCGAGGCACCGGTAACGGCCAGGTCGCCAATTGTCCCGACATCGCATGTGATGTCGCCAACATGTCCCTGTTCGTCAAGTAGCCACCAGTCGCTCAACCACCATGGTGTGCTTGCAAACCTGGACGGCCGACCAACTTGGGGGACGGCAGAGCGCGCCTTTTCAGGTGGGAGTCGCCACTTTCGGCGCTTAGAAGAGCGAGACATCAGGGCGACGTTTGTCGAGGTCGATTACGGGTAGGAGGGATCATCCATCACGTCAAGCGGCAGTGAAATCATTCCTTCAATGTCTTCCGGAATCACGAGAGTCGGCGTCGACGAACTGGCACTTGCCACAATCGAGTTAGCAATCCCCCCAATGACTTCTTTCAAGGCCGTTCCGGCACTGACGCCCTGTTCCATGACCATCGCAGCTATTGTCCCGACCTCTTTGATGGTTGTCTGATTGGCTTGGTCCACGCCGAACGCGATGATGTTCGGGGCGTGTGGGTTCGTTGACTTGTCGACGAGGGCCTGGTGGTCCTGTTCCCAATCGTCTGTGGGTTCTCCGTCGCTCATGAAAAACACGGTTGGCCGCAGCACCTTGAACCCGTCGGCCCTAAAGAGAGAGATGTCGGTTCCGATCTGGCTCTTCAGCAGACGGAAGGCAGACCCGAAGCTAGTTGCCCCTTGGGCTGAGACTCCGGGCATTTCTTCAATTTCAGAAGCATGGGATAGCGGAACCAGCACTTCGGCGTCGTCGGAAAACGTCATCAGGCAGATCCGGGCCTTGTCGTCAACTAGGGGATCTGACGCGATAACGGCATGGAGCTCCGGAATCCCTTCGTTGATTGCGTCAATGCCTCCGTTGTATTCCATCGATGCTGACTCGTCGCAGACGATGTAGAAGGGCAGAATTTGCTCTCCACCCATTGAAGTCTCAGATTCGAATGCACTCACACTGTCGCTCCCTTTCTAGATTTCGTTCAACGGCCACAGGTTGTGGTGTTTCCTGTTGCGACCCAAACACAAGTCGATGCGTCCATGCCCTAACTGGTTGAGGCTACGACGGGTCCTCTTTGGGTTTCATCTGGATTGTGGGGCGCTGTCTCGGCCCTTCCTTTGGCGGGCTTGGAGTACGCCCTGGTCCTGATCTGGGCGGACGAACAGACCTTCGGGACTCAGGCGGGGCGTTCGAGTCGAAACTGGGCTGTCCCCCCTGCTGCGCTTGTTGAGTGGGTGCCGAACTGGGTGTGGTTATCGATCCTGTTTCTGCGCGGCGGAACC
>JASMKJ010000584.1 GCA_030749275.1 Acidimicrobiales bacterium | reverse complement strand
TCTCCACAAACGGCGCTAAGCGCCTCAGGGCCGAACCTTCGGGCGGCTCGAGTCGAACAACTTCCGCGCCCAATCCCGCGAATAGCCGCGTTGCGTAGGCACCGGTGAGGCCGGTGGTGTCGATCACCTTTATCCCGCTATAGGGCCCGCTCATCAGAGGTCCCTCGCGTCTTCGACACCCGGGATAAACATGTGGATCCAGTCATCCCAAGGCCGCGTCGTCACTGTTTCGGGGTCAACTGGTTCGAATGCGGCTGCAGTTTCGATCAGCTCATCGATTTCGATATCGCTTAGCCCGGCAAGTTCACGCAGGACTTCGCGGGTGTGTTGGCCCATAGACGGCCCTGCATGACTCCACCTTCCACAGGTGCGATCAAGTTTGACGGCGCTACTGCTGAAGACGTCTCTTCCTAGCCGTTTGGAAGGCGCAACCTGGTACCAGTCCCGGCTGATGACATGGGTGTCGTGTAGTAGATCTTCATTGGTCGACACTGTGTGAGCCGCAATCCCATGTGCTTGAAGCCGGTGAGCTAAGTCTTCCACTTGAAAGTTGCCGGTCCATTCCGCTAACTGTTCGTCTAACTCGTCTTGTTCAGTGAGGCGTAGGTTGGGATCATCAAATTTCGAATCGACGCTCCCGCCGACCAGTTCCCGTAGGGCGACCCAATCGTCTTCCTCGGCGGCGCTAATGGCTATCCAACGTTCGTGCCCAGCGCATGGATACACACCTTGCGGTGCACCCCACATCGAACGGTTCCCCATGCGGCTGTATACGGTGCCAGTCAAGTCATAGTCCATGACGAATGGTCCAAGGAGTGCCAAAGTGGTTTCGAATTGGCTGATATCGACGTGAACCCCTTGTCCGGTGACGTCGCGCTGTTCGAGTCCAGTGAGGGTGGCTATTGCAGCGTGCAAGGCTGACATGTAATCGGGCGGGGCGACGGTTGCGATCCCAGCAGGGGGGTCATCACTATGCCCAGTGAAGTCGTCCATTCCGACCAGGGGTGCTTGGTTGGGACCCCAGGCGACGAACGGGTAATACGGCATCTCCGGGTTGCTACCAAAGCCAGGTAGTTGCACATAAACGACTTCGGGATTCACCGCCTTGACGGCCTCGTAGTCGAAACCGAGATCAGCGAGTGCACGCGCCCCGAAATTGGCCAAGAAAACATCGCATTCAGCGATCAGGCGCATCGCTGCCTCTCTGCCTTGTTCGGTTTTGAGCTCTAGACCAACACTTCGTTTCGATGCGTTCATCTCGGAGACGTACGGGCTGGTATCTCCGGCGATGGGAGCAAGGTCTTCTCTGTCTCTCAACCAAGCGGAGCCCAGTAAACGAACGACATCAGGGCTCGTACGCGATTCGATTTTGAGTACATCCGCGCCGAAATGCGCCATCAATCTGCCACAGAAGGGTGAAGCAATAGCTATCCCTAACTCAAAAACCCGGATGCCGCTAAGCGGTAACTGTTCCTCGACCTGTGTCACGTCGCTTCCCCCAAAGCTTAAGACGTTACGTACCCTAACCTCTTATCACGACGCCGAGCTTCTTTGGTCCGCTGCTCAGGGTCCCCCAAGCCGCCACCTCCGGGGAATTCGACGATCAGGTGTCGTCCCGAAGGCACCAAGGTATTTCCTTTGGCCGGGACGGGCGTCCCGTCATCGAGGCTTAGACGTCCCGGTAAACCGTCAGACCCGCCTTGGCGGCCTCGAGCTGGGTGCTGTACCCGTTCGTAAGTAGCGCTGAAAGTGAACTCACCGTCAGTTCTGTGGCCAAGTTCGACAATCTGGCCTAACCCGCCCCTAAATTGTCCGTCTCCTCCGGAATCCGGCCGAAACTCTTTACGCCAAAAGATGAGGGGGGACACAACTTCGTTGATCTCGACAGGCATGTTGCGCACGCCGCTCGGGAAGGCAGTCGCCGATAACCCATCTTGACCGGGACGCGCTCCGGCGCCCCCTGAGTTGAAACTCATCATCATGAAGGTCCCGCCGGATTCGTCATCCCAAGAGCCACTCGCTAGCAGGTTCCATAAGGAGCTGGTTCCTTCTGCTGGAACTCTCTCTGGAATAATTTGAGTGAGACAGCCGTAGACAGCGTCTGGGAGCATTTGACCCATCACGTGGCGGATATTCACTGCTGCGGGGCGAGGGGCGTTCAGGATGCATCCAGTGGGTGCCGACACGTTAATGACTTGGAGAGAACCGGCGTTGTTCGGGATGTTCGGGCCGACAATGCAACGTACTCCGAACGATGTATATGCATCGGTGTAGGACATAGGGACGTTAATTCCATGAGGCTGCACG
>JASMKJ010000583.1 GCA_030749275.1 Acidimicrobiales bacterium | reverse complement strand
GATGCGTCGGTGGCTGGGATCGGCACGAACATATCTATTGATGAGCGCCTCGCAGCAGATCGCGAGGTCATTGAGTTTCAGAAATATTTTGCTGAACAATTGGAGTTGCGTCGCGAGGAACCCCAAGACGATCTGTTGACCGATCTGTTGAACGCAAGCATCGACAAAGATGCCGATGAAGGCATCGACTCAACCGCACTGGAAATCGCGGAGATGTTGAGCATGATTCAGCAGTTGCTTGTTGCCGGGAACCAAACAACAACTCATCTTCTCGGCGAGATGTTGTTACTTCTCGACGAACACCCTGAGGAATGGAGTCGTCTGGCCAGCGACCCCGCATATGGCAAAGATGTCGCTGATGAAGCATTACGTCTCGCAGCACCTACCCAAGGCATGTTTCGCGTGGTGACCAAAGAAACCCAAATTGGGTCCACGGTGCTGCCTGCTGGTGCGAGGGTTGTGTTGCTGTACGCGGCCGCGAACCGGGATCCCGACATGTGGAGGAACCCTGATGACTTCGAGCCAGGGCGTGAAGGGTTGGCTAAACATCTCGGTTTCGGTAAAGGCCCTCATTACTGCGTTGGTGCGGGTTTAGCTCGACTTGAGGCCCGCGTCGTCGCCGAGGAGTTAAGTAATAGGCTCGCCACGATCTCTGTAACCAACCGTTCCGAAATTCGATACATACCGAGTTTCGTTTTGCGCGGCCCGGAGCAAATACAAGTGGTGGTGACAGCGAAGAAAGAGGTCACCAATGGTTGAGACAGTTAGCGGAACGAACCGATCTGCTGGGGTGCCTTACAGTGAATTGTTAGCGGCGGACTCTCGAACGGTTCCCAAACACCTACTTGATGACTCCCCTATGCCTCCGGGTCCGTCGCGGGTACCAACATCGGTGTATTTTTCGCGTGAGTTTCATGATTTGGAGGTAGAGAAACTTTGGTCGAGGGTCTGGCAACTTGCCTGCCACGAAGACGAACTTGCCGATGTCGGCGACTACTTGGTGTATGACATAGCACGCCTGTCATTTCTTTTGATTCGAACCGGCGAGGGACCCGATGACATCAAGGCATACAGAAACTCTTGTCTGCATCGAGGACGCAAACTTCGGGAACAACCCGGAAAGACCACTGTCAACATTCGTTGCCCTTTTCATGGCTGGTCGTGGAAGCTCAACGGAGAGCTAAATGAGATCCCATGCCAGTGGGACTTCCCAGAAATCAAACCTCAAGAGTGCAGTCTCCCTGAAGCCCAAGTGGGAAGATACGGCGGTTTCGTGTTCATTAACCCGGATCTGTCTGCCGAACCGTTGACTGATTTTTTGGGTGATTTCGACGACCATCAAACCACTCTGCCGTTGGAACGTCGCTACAAAGCCGTCCACGTCGCCAAGGTCGTTCGATGTAACTGGAAGGCATGTCAGGAAGCGTTCATGGAGGCCTACCACGTGGTGGCGACCCATCCCACCTTGATGGAATCTCTTGGAGATGCCAACAGTCAGTATGACGCTTATGAAAATTACTCTCGAGCTATCTCCCCCGCCGAGGTGACTAGCCCCCATCTAGCGACGGTTACCGATTGGGAATCTGACCCTAATGGGCGGTTATACACACGATTCCGTCATCCCATCACCGGCCACATATACGAGCGTGCAGATTTGGATCGGGTGGAAGTAACCGAACTAGACGGCGAAGTAAGCGTTTTCGACTCCGACGGAACTTGGCTCGAGGGCAAGTTAACTCAAGCTGATCCTCATCTATGTTTATGGATCGGCGGGGAACAACTCCCCAAGTTCGAAGATGTAACCATCCCTTCGACGTCGCGCTCTAACTTCCCTGAGCGACGTTCATTTCTTGCTGAACGGAAACGCAAAGAACTTGTTTCGCTGATGGGTGACACCGCCGACAGTTTGGACATCGAGTCCATCTGCGATGCCGAACTGATTGACGCGATCTTCTTTTCTGTGTTCCCTAACTGGCATCCATGGGGTTGTCTGAATCCAATTCAATATCGATTCCGACCCAACGGCGACAACCCAGATGAATGCATCTTCGAATGCATGCTGTTTCTCCCATCACCGTTGAACGAGGGACGTCCTCCGCCAGCTCCAGTTCATTGGTTGGCAGCGGATGATGACTGGACACTGGCTCCTCAACTTGGAATGCTTGCAAAGGTCTTCAACCAAGATCTGTACAACCTTCCTCAGGTTCAACATGGTTTAAAGAATCTCGCAAACAATCAGGTCGTTTTTGCCCAATACCAAGAAACCAAACTGCGGCATTTCCATCGCCTATTGCAACAGCAACTCGAGATCGACTACGAAGATCTGCTCGAAGGTTGAGGGACAATGACGGTGCACCTCTGCTAGGGGCGCGGGTCTACGGTCTCGA
>JASMKJ010000582.1 GCA_030749275.1 Acidimicrobiales bacterium | reverse complement strand
ATGTTAGACTGCCTTGAGAAGGGTGAGGCTCCGACGGTACATGGAGACGGCCTACAGGTGTACGACTTCGTTAGCGTGAGTGATTGTGCTAGTGCGAATGTGGCAGCGATGAAGGCGGATATCACGGACCGGTTCTACAACATCTGTACGGGCGTCGGTACCTCGATTCGAGAGCTCGCTGAAATGCTAATTAGTCTTACTGACAAGAAGGTCGAGATTGATTATCAACCTGAGGAACTATCGTTTGTGACAAGAAGGGTTGGTGATCCGACCATTGCGCGTAACGATCTGGATTTCGCAGCGGCGACGAACTTGGCTGATGGGCTCCGCGAACTCATCGAATTCCGAGGCAGTCATCGTAACCAGCCAGCAATAATCCGGTGAACGGTATTGCGTTCGTTGATCTAGCTGCTCAGAGATCGCTCCTTCGGGAGCCCATCGACCGGGCAATTTCGCGAGTGCTCGCCCACGGTTCCTACATCATGGGTCCCGAGATCCAGAAGCTTGAAGTGGAGCTCGCTGCGCGCGTGCAACGTCGTTACTGCGTGACTTGCGCGTCGGGGACCGATGCCCTCCAGATGGCGCTGATGGCGTTGGGTGTTGGGCCCGGTGACCGTGTGGTTGTACCGGACTTTACGTTCGTTGCGACCGCCGAGGCAGTCCGACTTGTCGGAGCAGAACCGGTATTCGCCGACATCGATCCAGGAACCTACAACTTGGAGCCAGCTTCGGTTGCGAGAGCCTGGGACCTTTCCGGACCTCCACCGGTTGGAATCGTTGCGGTCGCCCTCTTTGGCCACCCTGCTCGTTGCGCTGAGTTGGAACGACTCGCCCAACGTCACGATGCGTGGTTGCTTGTCGACGGGGCCCAAGCCTTCGGGGCGAGAACTGACGGGGTCAGCGCGTTGGCTTCGGGTCTAATGGCGACGACTTCGTTTTATCCCTCTAAGCCCCTTGGTGCATACGGGGATGGAGGTGCCATCTTTTGCGATGATGATGGTCTGAACTCAGTGCTGCGTTCCATTCGTGTCCATGGGGCCGGAGAAGAACCATTTCACTACGAACGGGTTGGTCTGACTGGCCGCCTTGACACCATCCAAGCGGCGATTCTCCTTTCAAAGCTCACCGTGTTCGATGACGAGTTGGAAAAGCGCAGGAATGTGGCCACGCGCTACACGGAACATCTGTGCGGTGCCCTCTCTACACCGACACCGGAACCGGGTGTCGAACCTGTCTGGGCCCAGTACACGGTGGAGGTCGATGGGCGAGAGGACTTAAGGGTCAGATTGGCAGATTCGGGTATTCCTACATCGGTGTTCTATCCCTACCCCATTCACACCAATGCCGCTTATTCCACCTCTCCAGTGGTTCCCGGAGGTGTAATGGTGACGGAACGAGCCACGAGGCGTGTCCTCAGTCTCCCGATGCACCCGTACCTGGACGAGTCGGCCCAGGATCTAGTGGTCTCATCGTTGCTGACAGCACTGAGCCAACAATGACTTCAACCTATTTTGATCCCACTGCCGAGATTTCGCCTTCGGCAAGAATCGGCGAGGGAACCCGTATCTGGAACTGGACGAAGATCAGGGAGTCTGTCTGCATTGGAGAAGAGGTTTCGATCGGACAGCACTGCTACATCGACTATGGGGTAGTAATTGGTGATAGATGCAAACTACAAAATGGCGTCAACGTGTACCACGGCGTCACCATTGGTGACGAGGTCTTCGTAGGACCGTCGGTCACCTTCACAAACGACCTCCGCCCTCGCGCCGTCGGCGACTGGGATGTCACTCCCACCCATGTCGGCAATGGCGCCTCAATCGGAGCAAACGCAACGATCGTATGCGGTGTCGAAATTGGCGAGCTGGCCATGGTTGGTGCTGGTTCGGTGGTCATTGACGATGTACTTCCCGGAACGCTCGTTGTCGGCAACCCGGCACGAATCGTGTACTCACAGAACGATCCTGAACTCCAGGGCACGGAGGACGACGGATGAGTCGCGCTGACTCCGCCCGAACCCTTAGGTTCGCAGTGGTGGGCGTTGGTGAGATGGGCAAGAACCATGCACGGTGCCTTGCATCCATGAAGGGCGTCGATCTCGTGGCCGTGGTCGACCCAGATGATGAACGGCGGACCGCCGCTGCTGCAACTTTTGAGTGTGAGCCATACGCTTCGACCAGCGAGATGCCGCCGGTCGACGCAGTTGTTGTCGCTGCACCAACCGCTCTACATGCCGATCTGGGGTGTGCCCTGTTGGAGCGCGGCGTGCACTGCCTGGTGGAGAAGCCCCTTGCCCATGACCGCCGGGAGGCCCAACTGCTGGTCGATGCCGCCGACTCGGCGAACGTGACCCTGCAGGTCGGTCATATCGAACGCTTCAACCCGGCGGTGCGCCAACTTAAGGAATTCTTGGAAGGCGAGTCGGCGATTGTCGCCAACGCCCGGCGAATGAGTGCCTTCAGCGGACGCGTCACGGACATCGATGTTGTGATGGATCTCATGGTCCACGACCTCGACGTCGTACTGTTCCTCATGGGTGGAAGGGTCTGCGACGTTGTTGCCCGAGGCGTCAATGGACCAAACGGTTTCGATCATGTGACGGCTCTGGTTACGTTCGACGGCGGCCGCCTGGCGTCACTTACCGCCAGCCGGATTACCCAGAACCTGGTCCGGAGCCTCGAGATCACCACCCGAGACCGGTACTTCACCGTCGACTACCCCAATCAGGAACTCCTGATATTCCAACAGGGTCGGATCGAAGGGATAGGCGGCAAGGCCGCGGAGGCAAACTACTCCCTCGATGTCGACACTCGGCGAGTTTTTGTGCGACGGAGCGAACCGCTTGTCGCTGAACTCGAACACTTCGTTGGTGTCATCCATGGCCGCTACGAGAACGAGGTAGACGGCCGGCAGGCGTTGAGTGCTCTTGAACTGGTCTGGGACGTCCAGCGTTGTCTCCAGGATCTGGTGGAATGATTGTGGCTGACTCAATTCCTATCATTCGCCCCGATGTCTTGTACCACGAAGTCGAACACGATGTGAGGGGCGTTCTTGCGAGTGGCATTCTCACCTCCGGTCGACATGTGGCCGACTTTGAGAAGGCAGTGGCCGACTTCGTCGGTGTCGACCACGCGGTAGCTACCACATCCGCCACCACGGCGCTCCATCTTTCGCTCGTGGCCCTCGGGGTCGAACAGGGAGACGAGGTGTTGGTTCCCGACTTCACGTTCCCGGCTACCGCCAATGCCGTGATCCAGACCGGCGCCACCCCCGTATTCGTCGACTCGGGCATCGGCGATTTCTCGATGGACCCTGAGAGCGCAGCGATGCATATCAGTGACAGAACACGGGTGATCATGCCGGTCGACCCCTTCGGACAGCCCGCGGACCACCTCGCACTAGCGAGACTGGCTGACGATGTGGGGGCCCGACTCGTAGTTGATGCGGCCTGCTCGTTGGGTGCCACCCGTGACGACAGGCGGTGTGGTGCTCACGGCAACATGGGTTGCTTCAGTTTCCATCCTAGGAAGGTCGTGACCTGTGGCGAAGGTGGCATGGTGACCACGGACGATCGCGATCTGGCGGAACGGTTGAGGCTCCTACGAAACCACGGCGCTGCGAAGAAGAGTACACCGGGCCTCGAGTTCGTCGAGCCTGGTTTCAACTACCGCTTGAGTGAGATTCCTGCGGTTCTCGGTCTCTCACAGATGCGCCGCATCGATCAGATCCTCCTCGACAGGCGGACTACCGCGCATCGCTATGACGGAGCCCTCAGTCAGGTCCTTGGAGTGAGCGTCCATAAGACTCCACCTTGCGCCACCTGGTCGTACCAGTCCTATGTGGTTGTCATCGATTCTGGCCTTAATCGTGACGCTGTCATCGCGAAGATGGCAGAGGCTGACATCGAGACAACTATCGGCACCTACGCCTGCCACCAGAACCCTGCCTATGCGACATGGTGCCAAGATCCCGCCGAGTTTCCGAACTCTGCGCTGTTCGCCGACCAATCTCTCACCCTCCCACTGGTTCCGAGCATGACAACTGGACAGGTCGAACGGGTTGTAGAGGCTCTTGTCACAATAGTTGAAGACATGTAGGCATAATCTCGTGATGTTCGATTTCATGATATTGGTTATAGGAATTTAGGAAGAATATGACTAGATCTACTGAGAATGCCAAGCAATTCTTAACGTCGAGTGACGCAGACACGTCAAGCCAGACGTGCGTTCGTTGTCTCTATGACACTTCCATACCTGGAGTCACCTTCGGTCCGACCGGGGAGTGCTCCTATTGCGCTCTTCATGACGAAATGGACGTTCAGTACCCAACTGGTAGTGGTGGCGAATTGGCGCTCCAGAAGGCAGTTGACGAGATGAAAGAAGCGGGTCGCGGCAATGAGTTCGACTGCATTCTTGGCGTCAGTGGGGGATGTGACTCGTCATATCTGGCCCATTCAATGGTAGACCGAGGTCTGCGACCACTGGCTGTCCACTTCGACAACACCTGGGATAGTTCGATTGCCACCAATAACATCTATACCATTCTGGATCAACTCGATGTGCCTCTCGAGACATTCGTGGTCGACAACTATGAATATGATGACATCCACAGAGCGTTCATCGAGTCCGGTGTCCGCGATCTTGAAGCGCCGACCGACATTGGTTTCATGGGAGTTCTGTATCGGGCGGCCGAACAGCACAATGTCAATTACATTGTGGAAGGTCACTCATTTCGCACCGAAGGCGTTTCACCGGCGGGACAGTTCTACATGGATGGAAGGTATGTGAAGGAGTTGCATCGTCGCTTCGGGAGCATCCCGATGAAGACCTATCCAAACATGCCATTGACAAAGTTCATCAAGTGGGCAGCGTTTTCGAGAATTCGTCGTCTTCGGCCGCTGTATTGGCTTGACTACAACAAGGA
>JASMKJ010000581.1 GCA_030749275.1 Acidimicrobiales bacterium | reverse complement strand
GAAGCCTTACCGACCTTGTCGTGGAGAGAACGCCGTCGATTGAAGCCAAGTCGACGTCGTTTACGTCGTATCTCGTTGGGATATGGTTGCGGGATTTGGGCGAATTCATGGTCCTAGTCAAGCGCACGGCGGGCGTCTTCGCTCAAACGAGTAGAGAGATGATGCGAAGCAGACGACGCTGAGGTCCTAACGTGTCAGTTGTGAACACGCGTCAACCCTTTCTGAATGCCCGTCTCCAGGGCTTCGGTGCCACGATTTTCGCCGAAATGTCGGCGCTTGCTGCTCGAACGGATGCTGTCAACCTGGGCCAAGGCTTTCCCGATAAAGACGGCCCCAATGAGGTAATCGAGGCGGCAACGGCGGCTATCCGAAACGGTTTAGGCAACCAATATCCACCAGGCATCGGAGTTCCGGAGCTCCGCCAAGCAATCAGTGACCACCAGCAACGGTTCTACCAACTTCCCTACGACCCGGACACCGAAATTTTGGTCACCGCCGGAGCGTCAGAAGCGCTGGCCGCAGCAGTGCTCGCTCTCTGTGAAACCGGGGACGAAGTCGTAACTTTCGAACCTTGGTACGACATTTACGGGGCGAACATCGCCATGGCCGGAGCAGTAAAGAAAGTCGTCACGCTACGACCACCGCACTACAACTTCGAAGAATCGGAATTCCTCGCCACGCTTTCTCCCAAAACTCGTCTGATTCTGCTGAACTCGCCCCATAACCCAACAGGAAAAGTGTTTTCTCGAGAAGAACTCGAATTCATCGCGAAAGTAGCGGTCGAACGCGACTTACTGGTCGTCACCGATGAGGTCTACGAACACCTCGTATTCGAGGGGGAACACATACCTATAGCGTCGCTACCAGGAATGCGGGAACGGACCGTCACCATTTCCTCAGGTGGCAAAACCTTTGCGTTTACCGGCTGGAAAATTGGATGGGTGTGCGCGACTCCGGAGCTGACGAGCGCTGTTCGTATAGCGAAACAATTCTTGACCTATGTCAGCGGGGGACCATTCCAATATGCGATCGCAGTGGGTTTAGGACTTGGAGATGACTACTACACCGACTTATTGACAGACATGCGAGAAAAGAGAGATTTCCTGTCCGCGGGCTTAGAGTCCGCCGGACTCGAAATCTTCCGACCCCAAGGGACATATTTCGTGACAGCTGACGCGAGATCAGTTGGATACGAAGACGGTCTCGAACTGTGCTGGCAACTTCCCGAAAAAGTCGGGGTTGTCGCAGTCCCAAACGTCGTGTTCTACGACAATGAGGCCGAAGGCCGACATCTGATCCGGTTCACGTTTTGTAAGAGCCTTGACGTGCTGGACGAGGCAGTTACCAGACTTCAAGGTTTGAAATGAGCCTCAAAATCGCGGCAATTCAGCACAACATCGTGTGGGAAGATCCGGATGTCAATTTTCAGCGTCTGGCCCCGCAAATACAGCGTGCGGCAGCCGCCGGGGGCCAACTACTCGTTCTTAGTGAGATGTTCTCGACAGGCTTCACAATGAATTCAGAACTCTGTGCCGAACCGCTTGAGGGGCCCAGTTGCGAATTTCTTTTGACGCAAGCCGCAAGCCATCACGTATGGGTGACGGGGTCGGTACCGACCCGCTGGGAAGACGGAATTGCGTACAACACCCTCGTCCTCGCGGCACCAAGCGGTGACCTGTATCGCTACAAAAAGATTCACCCGTTCAGCTTCTCGTCAGAACCCGAAAACTACGGCGCAGGCAGCGACTTCCTACAGGTAGAGATCGAGGGAATCCGCACAACTTTCTTTATCTGTTATGACCTCAGATTTGCCGACGAGTTTTGGCAGACAGCTCACTCCACCGATCTTTTTGTCATTCCAGCCAACTGGCCTGAGCGACGCCGTGCACACTGGCAGACGCTTCTGAAGGCTCGCGCCATTGAAAATCAAGCATATGTTCTGGGTGTTAACCGCGTCGGTGAGGGTGACGGGCTCAGCTACGCCGGGGACAGCGCCCTAATTGATCCGTGGGGCGAAATCCTTGCATCAGGCGCAGCCACAGAAGCCCTGTTGATCGCTGATGTGGACGCTGAGGTAGTCAGAGAGACCAGAACAACATTTCCGGTGCTCCAAGATCGGCGCGGCTAGCTGGGGGAGTTTCTGGCTTCATTACTTTAAACATTGGAGGAAAGAGTGAGCTTTGTAGAAATTCGGACTTATGAGCTAAAGCCGGGAACGGCCAATGCGTATGTGTCTCTATATCTCGATGAAGGATACGAAATACAAAAAAGTCATTTGGGTGAACCCGTGGGCTACTACGTCAGCGAAGTCGGAGAACTCAACCAAATAGTTCACATGTGGCGCTACGAAAGCCTCGAGGAACGAACTGAAAAACGAACAGCGCTTTTTTCAGACCCGGCATGGCTCGAATACGTCGGCAAGATCGGTCCCATGGTCCTTAACCAACGAAACGCCATATTCAACGACATCTTCGATAGATAGTTCCTCAGCCCAAGCCGACTAACACCACCGCTCCTAGAGCAAAAACAAGGCCGACCACCCGACGTGGAGTCAGATGTTCGCGCAGCACCAACCGCGCCAATAGAACAGTTGCGGCAGGGTAGAGGCTGGCGAGAACGGCGACTGGTCCGAGTTGGCCGTAATGCAAAGCGAACAAAAAAGCGACGTTTGCTCCTGTATCGCACGCAGCGCACCCGAGTAACGTCGCCCAGCCACCCGTCGGGAAGATTGCCGATTTGCGAATTATCGCGACGCCAAGTAGCACCGCAGCGGCTGATG
>JASMKJ010000580.1 GCA_030749275.1 Acidimicrobiales bacterium | reverse complement strand
GACGAGGAGGTCGTGGGTTCAAATCCCGCCTACCCGACCATGGGGTCTCGGCAGGTTATTGAAAACGGCTCGGCAGGTTTCGACCACACAGGGTGACCAACTTCGAACCGAGAAGGGTGCCGACCTGACAGCTCACTAGGACTTCCTGTCATACGCCTGACCGTCCGTGTCGTAACCGTCGGCGCACGAATCCTTACCTTCAGGATCTCCTACATGTCGGCCGCGGCGGATACTGACGGTTCTGGGTTCAAGTCCCAGGGGGCGTACCACCATCGGCAAACATTCGAAGCCGAACCCCGTCTGTGTTGTCCCGGACATTTTCACTCTGAACGGGGGGCACAGCAAGCTTTACGGGGTGGCGATCACCGGGAGGCGTACCCTCAATCCGAAACCTCTCCTGTCGTCCGGGAGAGGCTAGGTCGCCACCTTGTTTGGCTCGGTTCTTTCCTCGACTGGTTTGGCCAAACCAGTTCGGGACAGCGACAACTACTGCCTTTCCATACCGGCGCGCACCTCTTCGTAGTCGCCTTCTAAGACCTCCCCAAGTGCTAGTCCAGATATTCCTGTAATGGTTTCGAGCCAGTGATCCAGCCATGAGCGTGCATCCCATTCTTCTTCAGCAAGCGCATACCGAATTCGAGCCTCAGTAACTCGGGTGGCCCAGATGGCCTGGTAATCCAAACCGAGGTCCCCTGCTGAAGCAGCGGCAAAGAAGCCTGCTGCCCCTGTGGTGGCGATCCACAGAGCACCGATCAACTGCTCGCCCATCTGCAGCAACGCGTAACTGATTGGTTCATCGCCCGGATCCTGATTGTGGTTACCGGGAGGTTCGTAAATGACATCAACAACCATGTTCTCGGCCTCCTGAGACAACCGCGACGGATCATCTGGATTCAGGATCGCTGGATTGTGCGTTGGGTCAGATTCCATAGTCGGTTGATCCGAACCTCAGTTTCCTAAGTCACACTGCCTCTGCCAGAGAAACCACTCCGCAGGTCAGCAAGAACGAGGCGGTGGCATCTAGCGATTCAGCATCTACTAGTGGCACATGCCCTGAAGGTTCTGGCACCCAGATCACCATGCCGTATCTGGCGCGGGTAAGTAGAACCCGATAACGATTCATCGCTCTCGTCTTATCTGTCTCAGTCACCCAACGTGAACCAGAAACCCGACGACAGACCCACTCGCTCCCAGCGACGCTGCGAGTGAAATCTGATCCCCAACACAAGCCAGCCCAGTCAATCTCCAGACCCTGGCATTTGAACTCTGACGCGGCTACTTCGAGCAAATAGGACGAGCGGACGTCATCTGGGCCGTCTACAAACCACTTTGGCCAATGGACACCTCCTTGGAAGTCGTTGCTCATTTCAATACCGAAGGCTCGGAGCCGTCTTGCCTGCGCACTGGCAAGAAGCCCAACTCTGCGATCACCAGATGCTCGATCCCTTAGATAGGACCGCATCTCTTCCAAGTCTCGGCTTAGATAAATTGGATAATCCCGATTGTTCGCTAGAGCCACGGAAGCATCCGTGTTCCGACCCTCGACTAGCGCATCGACCCAGTCAGACAGTGACTGAGCACGAGGGGCTCGAACTCCAACCGAAAGATGAAGGTCTGGAGACTCCACCGCCCGATCACCAAGCTGGTGGAAAACGTGCGGGGAAACCTGCACCAGCCATTCTGGGAAGTGCTCAAGAGCGTCAGTCCACTCCGCGATACCACCTTCTCCGGTATTGATCTCCTGCCCCTCCCCAACCAGGGCAACCACGACCGCCCAACCTTGTGTCCGGCTCATAATTTCAAGCGTGATCTGCGCTTCGCTCTTAGCAATGCGCTGCTTCGTCTTCATCTGCCTTGTATCCCAGGCCCTTTGAGCCTCGTCAAACACAATCACGTTTTCTGCTGGGGAATGGTCTGATTCGGCTAACTCCCGAACAAACCGATGGACCATTTGGACCATCACGGAAGCGCGGTGCTTTGCATCTCTCAGCTTTACACCCTCGCGATCATGAAGATCCCGAGCGAGCGCGTACTGGAGCACATCAACAAGTGGTCCGTTGCCACTCAGGTAGGTCCCAAGAAGATTGACGCCCCCGTCTCCGGTTACCTGATGAACAGCAGATAGCCCAGCAAGTGTCTTGCCTGATCCCGGGACTCCGGTCACAAAGCACACCACCCTCTCGGACCTCTCCCTGGCCTGGGTGATAACACGCCGGAGTTCGTCAACTGTTGCCGTCAGATTGTCGGCATAGGCGTGACTGATCTCTCGCACCTGTTGTCCGCCGAAAACATCAAGGGCAGTCTCCACAATCCCCGGTGTCGGCCGATAACGAGACTGATCCCAACGATCACAATCAATCGGGAAGTTTGTCCCAAACTGCGAATGAACCTCCGTCAGAACCGAACCCAGTCGATCTGCGTTAACCAGTTGCACACGTGAGGTACTCGGCCTCACAGCAAGATCGACATCGGAAAGAGGTGCGGCAGTAGCGCAGAGGACCGGAACGACGACAAGACCGCTCGTTTCCTCATGGAAGTCTTCGAGATCTTTTCCATAATCCTCGGCCTGTAACCAATCCGCTCTTGAATAGGTAGTCGCGCCGACCTTCATTTCGATTGGGACGACAAATCCAGAGCCCAAAATCACAACGTCGGGACGAATTTCCCGCCGTGGTATCGAGTACTCAAAGAGAACAGACCAATCTCTCGCCCCGGCTACACGGGAAGCCACCTCGGAAAGCGCTTCGCCGACAACGCGTACGGACTCTTCCCACGCCTCAATCTGTTGAGTTGAAGCATCGAACTGACGCGCGGCTGACTGACCTAAGAGTTCCTGAACAAGCCCGCCCACCGCCTTGGGAGTACCACACCCCGTGTGTGTCTCAGTCCACTGATCAACGAAACCTCCTACCTTCCGAGTAGCCCATGCTCTCCGCTTCACAGTTAACAAAAGTAGCCGCTAGCAGGAAATGAAGGCCCGGGTTCCGTTATGGGTGCCTATTCCGGGAGAGCCACACACCTGCCCCTGTCGGAGGCGACTACGCCTCCATTCGGGGGGCCGGCACTTCTGGATGTTTGCCGATGGCCGTGTGCCCCAGGGGGCGCACCACCAAACATCGCTCTTCTCGATCACTCCGAGCGGTCAGGGCAGCTGGGATAGAAACAGCATCTTGCTGGGATAAGCACCGGCCCCGTGGCCCAGAAACCCTTCATATACTGGGCAAACACAAACCTGCCGAGACCCCACCATTTCCCTCTCGTCAGGTCTCTGCGTGCCCAGGGTCCCCGAGGGTGATCATCCCGTGCGGGGTTGCAAGGCGACGGGCGAGGGTCTCGTCGTCGCTGCGCATACGCCAGTCCAGCAGTTCCGCCGCGTAGCGGGCCATTTCGG
>JASMKJ010000579.1 GCA_030749275.1 Acidimicrobiales bacterium | reverse complement strand
CCGAATCGGTTAGGCGTTCCCACTTCTTCTCAGACAACCTGTAGGCGGGACTATCGCCAACCGACCCAATCAACACCAAGCGTTTCTCGTTGGGGGTTGGTTCTGCGGGCACTACTGCGAAAGTCAAGGTGGTTTCGATCTCTGCCGATGAAACCTTGGATGGGGACAGTGGTGGTGCAGACAAGTCGCCACCTTTCCACTTCGGTGCTTTGGCCTTGGTGGTTTCGAAGGCGGTTTCTACGGCTGCTTTAACTGTCTTTGGGCTCGGAGTGTCTGTTTTGCAGATGGTGGCAGTGAGGTGGTTGCCAAACAGTTCTGTGGCTCGCCTCGACCCAAAGGATGAGTATTTCGCACTACCGAGGCCATCGCCGATGACAGCGACAAGAAACGAATCGCCAGAAGTGGTGACGCCAGTAGACAAGAAGAACGCGTCTTCGCATCTGTCTCCATCAAGGCGGTGGGTATCTCCACGAATCGATGCAGCTGCAACTGCTAGGTCTCCGACAGTCCCTATGTCGCAGGTGATGTCACCGGAGCGGCCTGTTGGCTCGAGGTTCCACCAGTCCGAAACCCACCAGGGTTTGCTATGAAAGGTTGACGGTCGGCCAGCGATCGCGATGGGACCAACAGGGGAGGAGGTCTCGACCGGTTGTTTCTTTGGTCGCCGCTTTTTTCGCGACACTTGACTAGTTGGATCCGAGGACGAGTGCCACGAGACCTATGTCTCGTCCATCATGTCCAAAGGAAGCGAGATCGTCCCATCTGGTGCTGGTGGAATCACTAGCGTGGGGCTCGAGGAACTACTTGACTGAAGAATCGAGTTCGTCAGAGCACGCATGATTTCCTTTAGAGCATTACCTGGGTTGACATCTTGTTCAGCAAGGAATGCAGCGATTGTCCCAACCTGTCGGATTGTGTCACCGTCGGCTTGGTCGACGCCAAACGCGATGATGTTCGGCGCGTGCGGATTAAGGGACTTGTCGGTCAACTCCCTGTGGCTGTCTTGCCAGTCTGAGTCGGTTGGCTCACCGTCGCTGATAAAGAACACGGCAGGGCGAAACACCTGAAAACCATCCGCACGAAGCATTGCTATGTCCTGGGCTATCTGTGTCTTGAGGAGTCGAAATACGGCACTGAAACTCGTCGCTCCCTTCTCCATTACGCCTGGCAGGGCATCGATGTCTGATGCTGGTGCTAGAGGGCACAGGACCTCAGCATCATCAGAGAATGAGATGAGGCATATCCGGGACTTGTCATTTACTAGCGGGTCTGAGGCAATCGATGCGTGGAGGTCGGGGAGTCCGTTGTTGATCGCATCGATACCGCCGTTATATGCCATTGATGCAGATTCGTCGCAAACAATGTAGAACGGCAAAACCTGTTCGCCTGTCTGAACCTGCTCTACATCAGTTGCACTCATGTGACTCTCTCCTCGCTAACTCGGCTCATGGATTCACAAACACCTGGGGGTAGATAGGTTGGTTTATCCAACATGGCTGGATCCCTTAGTTGTCAATCCTTTGGTTTCATTTGGATTGTTGGTCGCTTCTTGGGAGCAGGGGGGGGCTGGCTTCGCGAGGGTTGCACCGGGGCAGAGTCACTAGATGGGGTCTTGGATTCAGGGGTGTGTGAGTAGAGGTCAGGCCGTGAAGTCGTGTCGCTGTGGGCCTGTCCGGTAGCCGCTGGAGCGGCTGTACTCGATGAATCTGCGGTGCGTTCACCGACACGAAGTTCGGTACTTCCAACCGTGACTATGTCTCCGTTAGAAAGAGAGCCACTAGTTGATGTCGATCCGTTAACCGTTATTGGGGATGCGGTCGGAAGGCATTGGAATGTAGTAACACCGCCGACTCGGCTAATGCTTATGTGGTGTTCGGCTACATCTCGATCGGCGAGAATCGTTATCGGGACGTTTCGGGCGCAACCGACGATCGTCGTTTCGTCGTAAATGATGAATTGCTGACCGGTCATTTCACCTGACGTGACGGTAAGCCACATGTCGGTTCTCAGGGTGTCGACGAGACCAATGAGCGCCCCCATTAGTGCGCCAATTAGTAGTAGTGCAACCAGGCGTGACGGCTGAGCAGACCCTGATCCAATGATGTTGTCGACACTGTCAAACAGCAGTCCACCTATGAGGCCACCAACAGCACCACCTATCACACCGTTTTGCATCCGCTTCTTCGACTGAAAGCCGATGCCAAGAGCTAGGCCGGACAGGCCGCCAGCGATCATCCAACCAATGGCTCTAGCTGGACGCACAAGATTGTCAACAGCGGTACACGCATAGTCGCTTTGGCGGCTACACAGTCGAATTGCTTCGTCGATCTCATCAGAGTTCAACATTTCGGTGTACAGAATTTGAGCCACAAATCCAGCAACCGCACCACCGATCAGGATCGCAGGAAGCGACCGCAGGACCGTTTCGGCTGCTTTTTGAGCGTTTTTCTGACTGATCCCCTGCGAGGCAACAAGGGCGGCACCTACCCCAAGGAGGACAAGCGAAAAATAAACAGCCGAACCCGCGTTCACGCTGTTACTAAAGAAGCGACTGCCGTCATCGCCTATTTGAATTTCACCTAGGCCGAATCCCAACAGACCGCCAACCACACCGGCAATGCCGAGAGTGAGCGTTACTCGACTGGCGTTGAAGCCTTTGCTGTCGAGCGTAGCTAATGAGCCCATGGCTCTGAAACTAGTTGTTAGTTGTTCTTATTGCCACATGACGGAAGATGCCAGCGGATCGGCAACAAGTGACTGGTTCCGCGTAAATAGGATCCAGTGTCGAGCGAACGCCAGTTCGACAAGATGGAGTTGTTCTATCTAGGGCAGCAGTTCCGCTACCTCCTTACTGATCTGTATGACCAAGAGTTGGCCGACGCCGTGCTGGAACAGCCAGAACCGGGTTAGGAAACCTGATTACGCCGGTTGCTCTCTATGACCCTGAAGTCTCTGATTCTTTCACCCACACTCCAGAAGACGTCTCTACCCAGCGGTCATCTCGCCACTCGTGGTTGGTTCGAACGAATTTTGAAGGACAGCAGTGAGGATCACTAGGCATCCATAGTCGCTGGCTTGTCTGAACCAAGGACGACCACCGCCCCCTGCGGGGAGGGGTATGGGATAGAAAGGTTGGGATGGATACGAAGAACATCCTCAGGATGGCTGGTATTGCGGCGGTCTTGATCTGCCTGATCCTCCTCATCATCCCCACCTCCCGCCCCTTTCAATCGACGGAACT
>JASMKJ010000578.1 GCA_030749275.1 Acidimicrobiales bacterium | reverse complement strand
TCTTGCAGACCGATGTCAAGCGAATGCTTGCCTTCTCATCAGTTAGCCACGCCGGCTACGTGCTAGTTGCAGTCCAGTCAGCTACCGCGCAAGGCACCGCAGCCGCCCTTTTCTACCTCTTCACTTACACCTTCATGGTGTTAGGAACGTTCGCTGTCGTCGGAGCCATGGGTCCAGATGATGATCACCCCCTAACCAATTACGCTGGCCTCGGCCGCAGCCGCCCGCTACTGGCGATTGCATTTACAGTGCTTTTACTCGCTCAAGCCGGTATTCCTGCCACTTCAGGCTTTATTGCAAAATTCCAAGTAATTGCGGCTGCAGTCAATAGCGAGAATTACGTTCTAGCTGGACTCGCGATGATGACGGCGGTCATAGGTGCGTTCATGTACCTCCGGATCGTCATGGCAATGTACGCAGCAGATGATGAAAATGAGGGCCCCACTCCGTCGTGGCACTGGACCACTTCAATCGTCGTCATTGCCATGGTCGGTTTCACGCTTCTCGCTGGCCTGGTACCCCAATTCCTCATTGAATTCGCTGAAGAAGCTGTCCCAATATTGATCCGAGGGTGAGGTCCCAACGAGTGCTAGATCACCAACAGGCACCATGTGAAACAAGAATCAAGAATCGTGCCCAAGAATCACGTCTTTTACCTCCTAGGCACGATAACTTTCACTACGTCCGAAACCCGCGGTATGAGGCACCGTGCCGGGTTTTGGCAAGTCCCGAAACCACTAACTAGCCTCGGTAATCGTGTCGGAATTACTGCGGAGCTACCTAACCGTCGGC
The DNA here is from genome assembly GCA_030749275.1 of Acidimicrobiales bacterium. Lineage (GTDB taxonomy): Bacteria > Actinomycetota > Acidimicrobiia > Acidimicrobiales > Poriferisodalaceae > UBA6944. Next base: position 6,734 of record JASMKJ010000578.1, on the reverse strand, counting down.
ATCTTCGGTGTAGCGGCTATTGCAATGGCAGGAGCCATGCTCACCATTGCGCGGATACTCCGCCCCCAACGCCCGACACCCCAGAAATTGATCGCCTATGAGAGCGGGGTTGATCCCGTCGGTGGCGATTGGGCGCAAAGCCAAATTCGGTACTACGTTTTCGCAGTTCTGTTTGTCCTGTTCGATGTTGAGGCGGTCTTCATCTTCCCATGGGCAACACGTTTAGAGATTTATGGAACTTTCGGTTTAGTGGAAATGGCGATTTTCATCTTCATCCTTGTACTTGGTCTTTTCTATGCCTGGCGCAAGGGAGTTCTGAGGTGGGTATGAGGAAAGTGGCCTAGATGGGACTCATCGATAAAGGCAAGATGCCCAAACCCCTTAGTTGGCTGTTGAACTTTGGTCGCGCTCGGTCGCTGTGGGTGTATCAATGGGGCCTTGCTTGTTGCGCGATCGAAATGGGAGCGGCGTTCGGCTCGCCCCGTTACGACGTGATGCGACTTGGGGTAATACCTTTTCCTGCTAGCCCCAGACAAGCTGACCTCGTAGTGATTTCGGGAACCGTAACGGACAAAATGTCTCCGGTAATTCTCCGACTATATGAACAAATGCCGGAACCAAAATATGTAATTTCAATGGGCTCCTGTGCCAACTGCGGTGGACCTTACTGGGATAGCTACTCGGTGACTAAAGGTGTTGACCAGCTAATTCCAGTGGACGTTTACGTGCCAGGGTGCCCACCGCGCCCGGAAGCCCTGCTAGAGGGCATCGTCTTGCTCCAAGAACGGATCCAATCCGAAGACATAACGGAAAAATGGCAAGGTCAGCCGATAGTGGTAGAGGGCTAATTCAATGACTGATGAAACGACCATTGAAGAAACCCCCCCAGCTGACGACCAACGAGAACGCCTTCTCAGCGACTTGTCTGACAGCTTGGGCGAAATCCTCGTCGAGTCACACCTGCGGCCCCACGAAAATATCTGGTTCAGAGTCAAGATCGAAGCTTGGCAAGACGCAGCGATGGCCGCGAAAAGCGCCGGGTTCGAATACTTTGGCTTTCTCTCGGCGATTGATTGGCACATCGCGCCCGAGGGTCGATACGAAGACACGGAATTTGACACCGGCTTAGTTGAAGAAGACGACGAACCAGTCGAAATCGATAGTTCAACTGGATACGGCGGCGGAGACACCCGCTTTCAAATGCTGATGCAGCTCTACTCGTTGAGCGAGCAAGCCGGAGTGATTCTAAAGGCTGACGTCGGCGACGATATGACCGTCGACACTGTCCGCGAGATTTTCCCAGGCGCAGACTGGCATGAACGCGAGACACATGAGATGTTCGGCATTTCCTTCCGCGGTCACCCGACGCTGCAACCCCTCTACTTACCGACCGAATTCGAAGGTCACCCCTTAAGAAAAGATTTCCCGCTCCTTGCTCGCCAGGTGAAGCCTTGGCCAGGTGTCGTGGACATCGAAGAGATACCCGAACACTTAGAAGCACAACTTGAAGCTGAAGTAATGGCGGCATTTGAATCAAACGAAGGTGGATCATGACCGCCACATCTGATCGAGAACAGATGGCCTATGTAAGTGCTCAAGCCGCTGATGCGCGAGTAAAGGTAGAACTCGATACCGGAGACATGACCCTAAATATCGGGCCACAACACCCGGCAACTCATGGAACCCTCCGGATCGCCTGCCAACTAGACGGAGAGCAGGTTGTTGTCGCCGAACCAATCATGGGTTACATGCACCGTGGCTACGAAAAACTTTGTGAAGTCCGCACCTATCCGCAATGCACAACCCTCATTAACCGAATCGATTGGCTAGGAAGCTTCGCGAATGAGGTGCCCTTCATTCTCGCAGCAGAGCGCCTCATGGAAATCGAAGCCCCGCCACGCGCCCAGTGGATCAGGACAATCCTTTTTGAACTCAGTCGCATAGCTAACCTGGCGCTGTTTCTCGGAGACATGGGCGTTCAAATCGGAGCGCTGACACCAGTCTTCTTCGCGTTTCGGGATCGAGAACGCGTACTCAATCAAATCGAAGAAGTAACCGGCGGTCGTTTCCATCCGAACTTCGACCGAATCGGCGGTCTCAAAGATGACATCCCCAAAGGCTGGATAGAAGAAACACGATCAGTCATGGTGAAGATGCGGACCTTCTGCGACGAAATGGAAGATTTATTAGTAGGAAACGAAATTTTTCAAGCCCGATGCAGAGGTGTCGGAGTAATACCTCCCGAAGTCGCTCTCGGATATGGCCTCTCGGGTGCCAACCTCAGAGCCAGTGGCGTTGACTGGGATCTACGCAGAGATGCCAATCCAGGTCTGGCATGGGACCAAGTCGATTGGCGAGTTTGGACTCATCCCGACGGGGACTCGTTTGCCCGGTACTGGGTGCGTCTTCAAGAAACCCGCGAAGCAACCCACATAGTCGACCAACTGTTGGATGGAATTCCCAGCGGCCCAATCATGGCCAAGGTCCCCAGGATCATCAAAGTTCCCGCAGGCGAAGCGTATATCTCGACAGAAAACCCCCTGGGAGAAATGGGGTACTACATCGTCAGCAAAGGTGATTTGGGCCCATTCCGAGTCAAAATCCGTACCCCCAGCTTCAACAACATCTCCATCGTTCCATGGGTGATGAAAGGGGTCTACGTCCCTGACGTCATCACCATCTTGGGTTCCCTGTATTTCATATTGGGAGACATAGACCGTTGACGACGCTACTCGCCCTTCCCTACTGGCAAGAAACCGGAATCAAACTCGGTTTAGCTCTCGCCGTAATCCCTACAACCTCGCTGATTCTCGTCTATCTCTTCCTCTTCAAGATGATGGCCTTCATGCAAAGTCGCCTAGGGCCCAACGACACTGGTCCCTACGGCACTCTTCAGCTCATAGCCGAAGCAATTAAATTCCTCCAAAAGGAAGATATCCACCCCGAACAGGCCGACCGGCGAGTCTTTCGAATGGCACCAGTCGTGGTGCTTGCATCAACTTTCCTTCTATATGTCGTTCTCCCAGCCGGACCAGATGCCGTTGTCCAAAATCTAGATACAGGTGTCTTTTATGCGATGGCAGTCTCGTCATTGTCAGTTCTCGGAATCTTGATGGCTGGCTGGGCATCAGCAAACAAATATGCGCTCCTTGGCGGGCTCCGCGCTGCCGGGCAACTGATTGCCTACGAACTCCCACTCATCCTTGCGGTGATGGGTGTTGTTATCCAAGCAGAAACTTTGAACTTGCAGGGCATAGTGGAAGCTCAAGCAACTGGAGAAATCTTTGGTTTCGGGGCTATAGGCAACCCCTTCATCTTGACCCAGTTCATAGCCTTCCTAATCTTCATGATCGCAGCGCAAGCCGAGCTAACCCAAACACCATTCGATATGCCGGTGGCTGAAACCGAACTCGTCGGTGGTTTTCATATTGAATACACCGGATTTCGATTTTTGCTCTTCTTCATGGCGGAATTCGGAACGGCATTTGCCTTCGCTGCACTGGCTTCAGTGATGTTCCTTGGTGGCTGGTGGATTCCCGGCTTCGACGTCGACGACAACATCCTGAATGTGCTTGGACCAGGCGTGATGCTCGCCAAAATTCTTCTGGTTGCATTTTTCATCTTCTGGGTTCGTTTCACTTACCCCAGGCTTCGCGAAGACCAACTCCAGAAATTCGCCTGGAAAGTACTCATCCCACTGTCTCTGGCGAACATCGTTCTCACCGGAATATTTAAGGTGGTGTTCTGATGCCACGGTTACCTGGTCTAATCAAGGGGTTGGGGGTTACCGCTCGCACTGCGGGACGAACGCTTTTCCCCAAACGTGGATGGAAAACCCTGATCCCGGCACCCCAAAAAGGTGCGGTGACCGTTCAGTACCCACACGAAAAAGAAGCCCCACCGGATCGCGCCCGAGGAGTGATAGCTCTGCATGAGGAAAATTGCACGGCGTGCATGCTCTGCTCCCGACAATGCCCAGACTGGTGCATCTACATCGAAGGTCACAAAGTCAAGGCCCCGCCGCGAAGAGAAGGCGGCAAACCTCGCACCGTCAACATGCTTGACCGCTTCGACATTGACTACGCACTTTGTATGTACTGCGGTATTTGCGTCGAAGTGTGTCCCTTTGACGCTCTGTTTTGGACCCCGGAGTACGAATATAGCGAACCCCGAATAGCCGACCTTCTTCACGACAAAGACCGACTAGGTGAATGGATGGAAACGGTCCCCGATTTTCTCGACTACGAAACAGGCTCAGAACAAAAAGTCAGAAAGGTTCCGAGGTAACGCCGAATGGTTGCTCAAAATATCTTCTTCGGAATCCTCGCCGCAATCGTTGCCTTATCGGCCGTGAGGATGGTCACGACACGCAACATTGTTCACGCCGCCCTGTACCTGGTTGCAGTTCTCGCTGGGTTAGGTGCCTTGTATGTACTGCTGACGGCAGAATTTGTCGCGACCACTCAAGTCCTCGTCTACATCGGGGCGGTCATGGTGCTGTTCTTGTTCGGGATAATGCTCACCAAGGCGCCCCTGGGCAACGTCATGGAGATGACGGGAAAACAGTGGCCGCTAGCGGCCGTGGTCGCCGCCCTTTTGGGAGGCGTAACCATCTATTCTCTGATTGACCGCTTCGGATCTGAACGGCTCACTAGCGACGGCCCGATCTACCGAACCGCCGATGTATCTGACGAGGTCTTCTCGACCTACATCGTGCCCTTCGAAGCGGTGTCGGTGCTTCTACTTGCCGCACTCATCGGTGCAATTGTTCTGGCGAGGAAGGACTGACATGCTTCTCAACCAGTTTCTGATCCTCGGAGCAGTGCTTTTCGCTACCGGTGTATATGGAGTCCTAGCGCGTCGCAATGGTGTGATGGTCCTGATGTCTATTGAGTTGATGCTTAACGCGGTCAACATCAACCTGGTCGCCTTCGGCGTCCAACACGGTGTCGTATCTGGCCAAGTGTTTGCAATATTCGTAATAGCAGTCGCAGCGGCGGAAGTTGGGGTGGGACTTGCCATAGTCCTCCTTCTGTATCGCAACCGAACCACTATCGATGTCGAAGACTTCGATCTGATGCGGGGATAAGGGGGCGGTATGTGGATGTTAGAAAACGCTTTCATTATCCCGCTCATCCCGGCGATTTCGTTTGTAGCCATTCTCTTCTTTGGCAAGCGATATATCGGAGCTGACCGAGTACACATAGTCGGGATAGGGGCACTCGGTCTGGTCTGGCTGTTGTCTGCCGTGGCGGCCTTTCAATGGACTCAACGGGTCGAAGATCCTCCCCCAGATGCGATTGTTCAAATAGAACATCATGCTGATGACCACGGCGACGACCATGCTGATGACCACGGCGATGACCATGCTGATGACCACGGCGATGACCATGCTGATGACCACGGCGATGACCATGCAGCAGTCGGAGGTCACTCGGAAAAAGGTCACGGAGAAGGCCACTCAAGCCCTCTGATTCGACCAGTTATCTCTACCTTTTCGCAGTGGTGGTCCAACTCGGGGATCGATTTCGCGGTCGGTACTCTTGTTGACGGCCAGACCGTGCTTCTCCTCATGGTCGTAGCGACCATTTCCCTACTGGTTCACATTTATTCCACCGAATACGTCAAAGGTGACCGCAGATACGTCCACTACTACGCTTATCTGAGCCTTTTCACCGCAGCAATGCTCTTCTTCGTAATGGCTCAGAACATCATTCAGCTCATCGTTGGCTGGGAATTAGTTGGCGTTTGCTCGTTCGTACTGATTGGTCATTGGTGGGAGGAGAAACCGAATACCGACGCAGCCCTCAAGGCGTTTCTCACCAATCGCGTAGGGGACATCGGACTCCTCATCGGAATGATCGTGCTGTGGGGCACCTTCAACACCTTCGATATCGACGTAATCAACACCTCAATATCAACAAACCCAGGCACCCATCACTTTGCGCTGCTCGTAGCGGCTTGTTGCCTCATGGCAGCTGTGGCATCGAAATCAGGCCAGTTCCCGCTTCACACTTGGTTACCCGATGCCATGGCGGGGCCCACCCCAGTCTCGGCGCTGATCCATGCCGCAACAATGGTCGTAGCCGGCGTATACATGATCGCTCGCCTCTATCCCGTGTTTTATGAGGGGCTTTCGATCGGCACAAGTTCAATCAACCTCATGGCCTTTATTGGCGGATTTACAGCCCTCATAGGCGCAGCGCTTGCATTCACCCAATGGGATATCAAGAAAGTTCTTGCGTACTCAACTGTTTCTCAACTGGGTTACATGGTCATGGCCTTAGGGGTTGGAGCATGGACCGCAGCGATGTTCCACCTGTTCACTCACGCCTTCTTTAAGGCATGCCTATTCCTTGGAGCTGGCTCAGTCAGCCATGCTGCCCACCACACCTTCGACATGCGCGAGATGGGCGGACTCAAAAAGGAGATGCCTCACACATACCGAACATTTGTGATTTCCACCCTCGCCTTAGCCGGCATCTTTCCTTTCGCCGGGTTCTGGTCCAAAGACGAGATCTTGCTCGGATCGCTTGTCGGCCAACAAAATGGGTATCCCCTGATGCTTGTCTTCGGCTGCGCTGTAGCACTAATGACAGCGGCATATATGACGCGTGTCATTTGGTACACCTTCCACGGAGAGTTCCGAGGTCATGGACACCCTCATGAGTCACCCAAGGTTATGACGGTGCCACTCTGGATTCTTGCGGGTATGGCGGTCCTAGCTGGCGCCT
>JASMKJ010000577.1 GCA_030749275.1 Acidimicrobiales bacterium | reverse complement strand
TGTTTTTCTAGCTTCAATGAGTCCTTCTGCGGTGAACAAGGTCATTTGGGTGTCGTCAGTTATCGCCGCGATCTGGCCGTAGGCGGGAACGATGTCTGTGACGCCTTCGGGTCCGAATTCGTCGACGATGTCTGCGTGGGTCATGAATTCGATTCCAGCGCCTAAAGCGTCACCAACCGCTCCACCGGTGAGGCATCCGACTGCTCGATCAGCTGCACTGATTTCTTTGGGTGGCCACGCCAATACGAATTCATGTTGGGCTGGTGTTTCCGGGGACATTTGATGCCCAGCGCCGCGGTCTCCTTGACGCAGGTCAGCCAATGTGTCGATGACGTCATCTGCTGTGGTGTAGCCGTGTCGCATCAGCCAACATGCAACGGTTGATCCTGCTCGCCCAATGCCACCCCAACAGTGCACATACACCGCTCGACCTTCCGCCAAGTTGGTGTCAATGCAGTCAAGGACTTCATTCATTAGGTCTGTAGGGGGCACCGAAACGTCGGGTATAGGGAAACGTTCAATTACAGCGTTAGGCGAGAGGAAGGCGTCGTATCGATCAAGGTGGGCGTCGGTTCCGCCGTCATAATCTTGGGTGAGATTGACGAATACCTCAATGCCGGAGTTTTCGAGTGCTTTGATGTTTTCCGCGTCGAGCTCGTGGATTCCGCTGTGCTCTTTTCCCGGGTAGGCACCTGCAGCGAATTTTCCTTCCAGGATCCAGTAGGACCGGTTTGTTGGGCCGTTGAGCTCTCCTGTTGCCAAGATGGGGTTGTCGAGTCGGATTGATGTGTTCATTGTTGATGATTCTTTCTGGTTGGCCATGTTAGCTATGACGGGTGTTGGGTATCGGGGGTCTCTCCCCTCATAAATGAGGGGGGAGAGACCCCCGGTTGGCTTGCCGAGTGATTCAGTTAGCGATTGCTGTGGTCGAGTTCTGCTTCTTTGACACCGGCGAAGAAGTCGCTGCGGCGGCTTCCGCGTTCTTCGAAGCTTGCTCGTCGGTACTCACCGACGGCTCGGTCTACGCTGCTCCACGCTTCGCGCATGCCTTGTCCATCGCCCCGGAAGTTTTGTACGTTTCCAGCCTGGAATCCGATGCGTCCGCCTTCGGCGTAGGCATCTTGGTTGGCTCCCATGAATACGAAGGTCCACCCTTGAGCTTTCTTTTGTTCGATCAAAGTGAACACTTGGTCTCGGGTCCAGGTTCTGCTGGCATTTTCGAGGCCGTCGGTGAACACCACCACAATCTGTTCGGAGTTCACTGTCGTGGAGCCTGATCCGTTTTCGACGTTGCTAATGAGAGTTGCGATGGCGTCGAAGAGAGGAGTGTTGCCTCGTG
>JASMKJ010000576.1 GCA_030749275.1 Acidimicrobiales bacterium | reverse complement strand
AGGGTCGCTACTCACTCGTGCGCCCGCAAGGGAAGTGCTGGGACTACTGACAGTTTCGGCTGTGGGGGGAGTCTTTAATGAAATGTGTTGTGCTGCTTCAGCGAGTTCTGCCGCGAACTCTGTGATGAAACCAGTGGTGATGTCATTGGATTGCACCTCTGGTCGATCGAGTAAAGCGAGGAGGTACGTGATGTTGGTGAGGACTCCTTCAATGCGGAACTCGCTTAAAGCACGTTTCACTCGACGAACGACATCTTCATAGTTGTTGCTAGGGGAGTGTCCGATCACTTTTGCGATCAAAGAGTCAAAGTTGGGGTTGGTTGCATAACCCTGGTATCCGTAGGAGTCGGTCCTAATTCCCGGTCCGGTCGGAGTTTCGTAGGTGGATATGGTTCCGCCAGTCGGACGAGCTAATCCTTCATCAGTCATTGTCTCGGTGTTCACGCGGCATTGAATGGCGAAACCACGAGCTGTCGGCACTTCGTCTTGCTGGAGATGTAAGTCAGAAAGAGAGGCACCTCCAGCTAGCAGCAGTTGACTGCGAACTAGATCGACTCCCGTGACTTCTTCGGTAACGGTGTGTTCAACCTGTAGTCGAGCGTTGGTTTCAATGAAGGCAACAGTAGAAAAGTCGTTGGCGTCGACTAGAAACTCCCACGTCCCTAGGCTCCGATAGTCAACACGGGAAGCCATTGTTGTTGCTGAACTGGTTAGCAAGTCTCGGAGCGCAGAATCGATTGAAGGAGAAGGCGCTATTTCTACAATTTTTTGGTTCTGCCGTTGAAGAGTGCACTCCCGCTCACCCAAATGAACAACATCGGTCCCGTCCCCGATGACCTGAACCTCTACATGCCGAGCGCTTTCTATAAGCCGCTCGGCATACACGTCGCCGACTCCGAAAGCTGACAAGGCTTCGCTTTGGCATCGCTCGAAGATGCTTGCTACGTCGTCGCCGCGTCGGACCTCTCGCATGCCTCTGCCACCGCCACCAGCGACGGCTTTGATCATGATTGCCTCGTGTTCGTTTAGGAACGCCTCAACGTCCTCCAAACTCGCGGAAGCTGGTGTAGCAGGTACCAATGGAACGCCAAGTTCTGCTGCAAGCTCTCGAGCTGCAACCTTGTCGCCGAACAACGCCAAATGTTGTGAAGACGGACCGACGAAAGTAATCCCCTTGTTTTCCAAAGCAGCTGCGAAGTTAGAATTTTCGGCGAGAAAACCGTACCCGGGATGGACGGCATCACATCCTGTGGTGATCGCCGCCTCAACGATTTGCTCTATGTCCAGATATGCGGCGACACCGCTTCCTTCTAAGCCTCTCGACTCGCCGGTCATCTGAGTGTGTAACGACGACTGGTCATCGGTGCTGTAAATAGCCACGCTCGGGATACCCAGATCTTCAGCGGCTCGAGCTATGCGTATCGCGATTTCGCCGCGATTAGCGATGAGGAGCTTTTCAACAGGCATTTCATCCCTCTCAAGAGACACTTTTCCATGCCCGTTCTACAACATCTGAGCCCTATTGTTCCTGCTCACTTCCCAGGAAGTCTTGGAAGAATCACCGCAACTTGTCGCACAAGTGCAACTTCGGTTCCATGGGTGTCGATGAACACGGCATCCGTTGTTGACCAGGGTTTTCCTTTTCTCACTTCGACATCACCCCATCTCCCCGCCACGACCACATCACCATCGGCTCGGAAGGAACTCAAATGTTGCACTCGACCTGATGCATGGACACCAGCAGGCATGCGATAGGAATGTCTGATGAGCGGAGTCATCTGACCCAACACCCAAGATGGGTGAGTTAAAGGCTTATCTCCACTAGTCCAGGTGGTTTCGTCGTCGCGGATCCTTTCGCGCATCCAAGTTCTCGCATCTTCTGCCCTAAGAGGTACTGACATAGGGGGATAATCGAGATCTGTTGGGATGTCGTCGAGGCCGAGAAAAGGTCGATCGAGTGCCTCTGGGACCGGCGTTCGATCCCGCGGGAGCAAAAAGCCGTCCTTCCATGGAGCATCACCCAACCCGATCGTTCCTTGAATTGTGATACGCCCATCGGAGGCGACCTTTTGGGTAATCAACCCCACTTGCGGGTTCTGTGGTGAAGGAACGACCTCCGTTACGAGTTCGTCACCCGCATACACAGGTCTGGGTAGCTGAAAGTCGCACCAGCCATGCGACAACCAAGATTCCCCGAGGGAGTCGAGAATTGCCGGAACCATCCAGCCGTAAGTGTGGATCCCAGCGACAATTCCCCCCGCATAACCATAACCAGTGGCATTCTCATCGTGAACGGGATTGGCGGCCGAGACCTCAGGGGGATCAGCGACAGCCATCCGTGAGCACGATGCGGCGACAACAGTCATGAGCCCGACTTTAAATTACGATCGAACAGGGAGTGCAGTAACTCCCAGTGTCGTTCCGAAGCCACTTGGTCGTACTTTGGGCGTTGAGAGAAAACAAAGCCGTGATGGACTCCGTCGATCCATTCGGCGTTGTAATTGGTTTCGGCATCATCGAGTGCGGCCACTAAACGATCAAAATGAGGTCGATCAACCCAGTCGTCGAACTCTGCCGCCAAGATCAAAACTTCGCCCTCGATTTCCTGTGCTCGCTTGTGTGGCGAGTCGTCAGCATCGGTAGCCAACCGAACTCCGTGAACAGATGCGCTCGCCTTGACTCTGTCGGGATATTCAGCCGCGAGCCACAAAGCAAATGGGCCACTCATGCAATACCCAGTTACCCCAACCAGATGTTCGTTAGCCGCCAAATCGGCTGCGGCGTACTCGAGAAGAACAGAGGCATCTCGCGCCACCATCGCGTTGTCAAGGTTGCCCATCAGTTGTGCCATGTACCTGGCGCTGACGGGGTCCTCTCGATGAATTGTAAAAGAGGGGACATCTCTGTAGTACAGATTTGGGAGCATCACGTAGTAGCCCGTGGCCGCGATTCGTCTTGCCATGTCGTGAAGTTCTTCTCTTTTTCCCGGAGCGTCCATCAAAAACAAGATGACGGGACAAGCTTCCCCTGACTGAGGATGGACGACGAAAGTGGACATCTCGCCCTCGGGTGTTTCAATTACTAGGTGTTCCTCGATCATTGTTGCGAGCCTTTCAAGTCCCATCCCATCGTTCGAGCAGCGTAAAGGGTGTCGGTGTATTCCTCCATGTGAGTGATTTGACCTTCTTCGCATGAATACACCCAGCAGTACTGGTTGTCGTATCGCTGACCCTCGGTCTTGGTGGTGGCGGTCAGTCTTTGTTGAACCGCAGCAGAACCCGCGTCGACGATCATGCTTCGGATCTCCAAATTGAATGGTTGAGAGATATCGAAGGTGTCTATGAGGACTCGACCACCCAACTGTTCGGCCACAGCCTCTCTTCCTCGGACCATCCCATCGACATCTGAACCACCGGTTCCTGTTTCCCCTGCTGTAACGGGAAGCTGCCAAACCACGTTGCTGCTCAGACAGGCGTTAATTTCCTTGCGGTCGCCGCGCGTTAGAGCGTTGTAGTAACGCTCAATCAGGGCTCGTGTTTCTTCAGTGTTCATTCCTTTAGTCCAGCATGTCCGACGCGTCCGTGCTTCCCTGCCTACCATCACCCCATGGAACAACTTGATTGGACCCCCGAATATTTCCTGTATGACGGGATTCGACCTCACGTCGCGCAGATCACTATCAATCGTCCAGAAGTCAGAAACGCGATCAACACCCCCGCCCACAAAGAATGGAGTGACCTTCTTGATCACGCGGCCCATGACGACGACGTCTGGATTGTTGTGATAACCGGAATCGGCGATAAAGCCTTCTGTGCTGGACGCGACCTGAAGTATCTCTCTCGAATTCAACATTCTTCGGAGCAAGAGAAACAAGCCGACAACGATCTCATGAGATCTGTCGTCAAATTGATTGAACGGTTTGACTATCCCAAACCTCTTATTGCGAAAGTTAATGGCGTCGCGCTCGGTGGTGGCTTCGAGGTTGCGATGGCATGTGACCTGGTCGTCGCTGCCGACCATGTCGAATTTGGTCTTCCCGAACCGAAGAGAGGTATCTACGCGGGTGGTGGCGGAGTGCACCGCTTACCACGACAAATACCACTGAAATTAGCGATGGAGTATCTACTCACCGGCAAATCAATGAGTGCAAAACGGGCACTTGAAATCGGCATCATCAACCAGGTCGTCCCCTATTCTGAATTGGACCAAGCAGTAAGTACTTTGATCGATCAAATCATGCTTGGAGCCCCTTTGTCCCTTCGAGCCACGAAGCAAGCGGCGATGAGGGGACTGGATTTGCCTTTGGGTGACGCGTTCTACGGGGATTATCCGGCTGTGAGGTCGATGATGGAAAGCGAGGATGCTCGTGAGGGGCCGCGAGCTTTTGCCGAGAAGCGCCCTCCGGAATGGAAAGGCCGGTGATCTTTAGGGACTTGTGTCGTTAGCTGTCTTGGACTGGCTAAGAACAATCACGCCCAAGGTGACGAGAACAACTCCCATACCCACAAACTGAAGAGTCGCTACCTCTTCACCCAGGAATATCCAGGCCATCACAGTCGCAGTGACCGGAATGGCCAACGTCAGTGTCGAACCGAGCCACGCGGGAATGCGGCTGAGCGACCAGTTCATCAACATGTGGGAGGTGAAACCGGGTCCTATCGACAGGACGACCAGCCAAACCCAAGCATTGCTTGACGGCATAGTGAAGACCTGACCCGAAGCTAACGCGAACGGTGTTGCGAAAAGAGCGCAAATGAGAGCAGTGGCACCCGTGTACTGCGACGATTCGATCTGTTGGCTGCTCAGCTTTGAGAACACGAAATATCCGGTCCAAGCGGCAACCACAGCTACGGCGAGTAAGTCGCCCTTGGGGCTCCACCCTTGTACTCCAGTGGAGCCGAACATCACGATCGCGACACCACAGATCGCAACTAACGCCAGAAACCAGTGGTGACGCTTGGGTCGTTCACCGAACAACCGACCGGCGATCAACAACATGATCAACGGCTGGCATGACCCAATCACCGTGGCGTTGGCAACTGTGGTCAAACGCACGGCAGAGAAAAAGAGCATGATGTCTGCACCTAAAGAAATCCCGCCCCGCCACGAGACCCGCAACGAATCCTTACGGAGTGGGGTTCCTCGAAGTTTCAAGAATAAGAGCACGATGACCGCGTAAATCCACATACGCCAAAAAACAACGGCTAACGCCCCGAGCTCTGTGATGCCTTTGGCGATGACACCTGACGCGGCCCAGCCAACCATGGCGATCGCTGCGGCGGGCACACCTTTTTTGGTGCTGGTCTGTGCAGCCATCAAAGAACCGGTTCCGGGAAGTGGTTCGCTGACCTCTGATACACGTGTTCAGGATGCCACTCAATCGGGCTCGCCGTCACAGAAAACCGATCGCCTTCTAGATATCTGTCAATTTGGGATGGTTGCGGAAATGCTCTAAAGCATCCGGGTCGTCGATTGCCTCAACGTTCTTCACTTCTCTGCCGTGGATGGCATCTCTGACCGCGAGCTCGACCAACTTGCCGCTGCGAGTCCTGGGAATCAACGGGACTTGTGCGACGACCGCCGGCACGTGACGAGGGGATGCACCCTCACGAATTTGATTTCGGATCCTTTGGGTCAAGTCATCGTCGAGCACTAGGCCGTCGCGAAGTCGCACAAAAAGAATGACCCTTGTATCGGACTGCCACTGTTGTCCCACAACGATGCTTTCGAGCACCTCGTCAATGACGTCTACCTGTCGGTAAATTTCCGCAGTTCCGATCCGTATCCCCCCAGGATTTAGGGTTGCATCTGATCGTCCAGAAATGATCATTCCCCCCTTGGAAGTCCACTCGGCATAATCACCGTGATGCCAAACTCCTGGAAAGCGATCGAAATAGGCCTTGTGATACTTGGCTCCATCAGAGTCATCCCAAAATTCCAGCGGCATAGACGGAAATGAGTTGCAACACACCAACTCTCCTTGAGAGCCGGCTGAGAGACGGTTCCCAAGATCGTCAAAGACGGCGACATCCATGCCGAGTGCAGGAGCCTGAATTTCGCCACGAAACACCGGACTAGTTGGGTCCCCGATTACAAAGCATCCACATATGTCCGTCCCTCCGGAGAAAGAGGCAAGGTGGACGTCCGGTTTTACAGCGTCGTACACCCAATCGAACCCTTCAGGAGCCAAAGGAGAGCCCGTCGATGCGATTGTC
>JASMKJ010000575.1 GCA_030749275.1 Acidimicrobiales bacterium | reverse complement strand
GTTGAATATGGGGGGGCACAGCGGTTACAGCTGCCACAAGATGGGACACCACTCCAAGGACGCTGGCCGGCGCTCTGCCTCTGTCAGATTGTGTCGGTTTGACTTCCAGTCTCTTGGCGAGAGCGGCCAGGACCTTGGCTCGTGAACCTGTTCTGCTCGCAAAGTGCTTGAGGGCGAAGTTCTGCGGGTTTCGGAGCAGGCGTTCAATGAGGTCATTTGTGAGGCGAGGTTTGAACGTTCCGTGTTCGTACAAAGCGATCTCGTCGGTGTGAACAAGGATCGCGGCAATCAGGAAAACCGGTGCGACCCCGGCCCGGATGCCAAGCGGTGGTGCTGTGAGTTGGGCGTAGATCTGGTCTATCTGGATCCGGTTAGTGGTCGCTTCGTTGAGCTGCTGTCGGATCGCCTCCCAGGTTTTCGTGAAGGTGTGGTTGTCCGGCTCAGTGAATTTCCAAGCACGGCGTTCGTAGCTGTGTAATCCAAAGGCCTTGAGGGTGGTCCGGTAGAGGGTCTTATCGGGTCCGCTTCCTTCGATTCTCAACGAGGGCTGATCAGCCGCGCTGATCATGGCTTCGACAAGCATCCGGCGGGCCTTGGCAGCAGGAGCGGAAAGTTCGTGCCGGTTGAAGACATCGTTCCTGATCACTGGTGCGCCCCCATACCAGTTGTCAGCGATCTCCGACATAACCCGAGAAGCCGCTGTCTCCTCAACAGGACGGAAGGTTCGTCTCTTCTCCGTGCGTCTGAGATACGTCCAAGAGCCGCGGCTCGTTGACGTTGCGCCGTAGAGCAGTTCGGCCTGCCTTTCGACTTCGAGTCTTGCTTCGACTCGACGTTCGGCGAGCTCTTTGGCAGCTACCCAGTCGTCACCAAGGCTTTCGGTGTCGTCTAGGACCTCATCAAGAGCGGCGACTTCGACTGCCGCCTCAATCAATGGCTCCGGGTTCGGGTTGGTGACAAAAGCGACAGGTTTCGGGTTGGCTCGACGCTGGACCTTGCTATGGGGCGGTTCGGCTCCTAGTACATAGAAGGCTGTTCCGTCTTCCCGGTCGCCGATGCCCAACGGTTCGATGTTTTCTGGGTTTTCGCTAATCCACTTTCTGGCAAAGGCCCGCAGTGTGCCGGTCTTGTGAAAATGACGTGCGGCCACAAGGGGTTCCATGGGAAGGATCCGTTCCAGCAACGCGGCTTGATCACCTTCCCGGAGTCGACGCCGAGCACTGTCAATTGCTGATTTAAGGTCAAAGTCGCTGCCGCTCCAAACCCGGTATTCGTCGGCGTAGTCGCGATAGGTGACCAGCCCGTCGTGTTCGAGTTCGCCGAGGCGTTTGCTCACTTCTCCTGGAGTCTCTGTTCCTTGCTGCTGGTCGGCACATACCGCCTCGAGAATCGCTTTTGACGCTCGGATTGTCCCACCAGCCGAGACAAGGTTGAGGAGACCCACCGCTTTTAGAACACGACGTTTAGGGTCAGCAAAGCCGTGAGCGTCTCGGATCCTGGTGTCAATCTCAACCCAGCGGGACGCGGCGTTCGAAACTCCGACGAGGTTCGCAGCCGACTCGAGGAAGTAATCGTAGACCTGCTCGAGTCGGATGGCCGGAAGATGATCGCCGGCTTTCCAGCTCGTGTCTCTCAGGTAGGTAGCGACGCTGCCCGGCTCTGAGCTTGCCAGGAAGGAAAACAG
>JASMKJ010000574.1 GCA_030749275.1 Acidimicrobiales bacterium | reverse complement strand
TCGAGGTGCGCGCAAGCCACCACCATGACTGGGACTTCTTCGAGGTGGTCGGCGAAGTGGTCCGCGTTCTTCAGTAGTCGCGCAGCCTTGTCGGATCCGATATTGATGTCTCCGGTTTGGGCATCAGCTAGATACGCCTTCCACGGCACTCGGTACCACTCGGCGAGCTGGTTTCGTTTTTCTTGATCTCGAACTACTACAAATCGAACGGGTTGGCGATTACCGCCTTGTGGAGCGAACCGCGCGTAATTGAACGCCGTCTTTAGCTGCTCATCGGTGACAGGTTCATCACTGAAATACCTAGTTGTCACTGCGCTGTGAATTGCGTCTCCGAGTTCCATATCTTCCCCTTGTGTAACTCCGTGGCGGAGTCGTCTAGTGATTTTTTCGTTCGGATCAACTTAGACCGAGAAATGAGCCGATGGTTCGCCTTAGTCGACGTTCAACAGGTTTTTCCCAAATTTGTCGTAGGCGATGTTGGAGGCCACATGGTGCAGTGCCGATCCGTGGGCGTCTCGGAAACATCGCTGCAAAACGTGGTCACTGAAGAGCGACTCCGCGCCCGCGAAGCGGTAGAGGCGGCTCACGGCATCCACTGCGCTTTCTGTGGAGAACGCCAACATCGATACCACTTTGGTTTCTTCTGAGTCGGTGAGGCCTTGGTGACGTTGGCAACTGAGGTCAGCCTCGCTGAGAGTTGTGAGACCAAATGCTCTCGCTGCATCGACTTCTAACTGTGACTTTCCTAGTTCGTATTGAAAGGCTCCTCGGTCCGCTATACGACCGTCGCCACCTCGCGATTTCGTCGCAGCATAAGTGACGATTTCGTCAAGGAGCCGTTGACAAACCCCTAAGGAAAACCCAAGGTTCTCTCCTGCGACGTAGGTTTGATACCCGACCGTATACATCGGTCCACCTCGATGAGGAGGAACAAACGGATCTGCCAACAGATGCTCCGGAACAAACACCGAATCGACCGTTACGTCGACACTGCCGGTGCCCTTTAACGCCATGACATCCCAGTCATCGCTTAGAGCAACGTCTTGGGCTGCTACCGCTGCGAGGCGCACCGAGCGTTGTTCGCTGGCTTCAGTCGCGGTGAGCAGGAACCATTCGGCGTGGGTTGCTCCACTTGCATACCGGTACTTGCCCGTCAGTTCGATACCTCCATCGACGAAATTGAACTGACCCGATGGAGCAGAGACCGCACCGAAGAACGGTGTCGCGTCAGATCCGAAAATGACTTCGATACCAGCGTCATTGAAGCGGGCGCCACACATTCCCGCTGCTCCGGCGTGGTTGAAACCTGTCCATCCTGCGGTCGGGTTGGAATAGCTCAATGCTTCGAAGTAGCGGAGTTGGTGCATCATTGAGAGTTCGTCGCCCCCAACGGCGGCAGGAACCTTTACCAGCGGTACCCGTAGGTCCCGCATGATTTCAACGAGGGCCTCAGGTGCCTTGCCTAGCTTTTCGGCTGCTTCAGCATGAGAGTCAAGATCATCATGTCGGGCTTGTATGCCGATGACTAGATCTTCGACGCTTCTCATGATGTTCGGTCAACCTTTAGATGCTGTGAGCGCTCTATCAATTTGGCGGCCCTGGGGTTAGGGCTGTCTTCCATCCAAGAATTGTTGCTCCGCCCAACCTTTTCCATAGGGAGAGAAGAAAGCCACATCAATGCTCAGGTGGCTGATCAGCCAACGCCCATCAACTTTTTGGTATTGGTCGTTGTAGGTGGCGGCTAGCCAGACGGCCTCTCCGCTGGTTCCGTCGGTACATGGTTGGAAGAGAAGCCAATGGCCAGTGGCTGTGTCGTCACCGACTTCGATGATTGGGTTCATGACTTGATGCCGGGCGATCGAAATTCTGCTTGCCGCGCCCTGAAAGTGTTTGCGGATCGCGTCACCACCTTTCGCGACCCCAAAGGTGCGTCCTCCGTCCCAGATGCCGTCCTCGGTGAAGAGGCTGGCTATCCCATCGGGGTCATACCCTTCATCGCAGTAGCGGCAGTACTTGGCTTTCAGTTGTTTGATCTCTTCGATGTCCTCGAGCCGGGCAAGTCGACTTTCGATGTCAGTCACGGAGTAACTCCCTTCGTGAGGACCAACTAGTTTCAATAACAATCTTTGAGTTGATCACTCACTTGCAATTACAGCACGATCCAAAGGGGTCCCGTCATGAAAATCGGCCTGTACGCCAATACTCACGGCATTGGCTACCGCGACGATGTCAACAACTACACCCGCAGCATCCCCGGTCAACTTCTCAAACCAGTTGAGGTTGCTCAAACTGCTGAGCACTGTGGGTTTCACTCCATGTGGTTTCCCGACCACGTGTGCATGCCTTCGGAGACCTCTAGCGCCCACATCGCGAACCAGACAGGCGCTCGAAGTTACTCACCCAGACATGAGATGCTCGATGCGGCCGTGGTGATGGGAGCAGTCGCTGCGGCGACGTCGGAGTTAAAGCTTGGTACAAGCGTTCTTGTCGCTCCATACCGCCAACCTTTGAGCGACGCACGGCAGTTCGCAACCGTTGATGTTCTGAGCGGTGGTCGCCTTCTCTTTGGCGTTGGAGCCGGTTGGATGGCCGAAGAGTTCGACGCGTTAGGTATCGACTTCGCTGAGCGCGGCAAGAGAACCGTTGAATGCATCGAAATTTACAAGCGCAGTTGGAGGCAAGATTTCGTGTCCTTCGACGGCGAGTATTACTCATTCGCAAACATCTCAATGGACCCAAAACCGCTCCAAGAACCTCACCCCCCGATCATTTATGGAGGGGTTTCTCCTCTAGGGGCGAGACGCGCAGCCACTTATTGTGATGGTTTCTATCCGGTATTCCTAGATCCCTTCGCGGACCCTCACCGTCATTCAGATTTACAAAACATCATCGCTGAAGAGTTACAAGCGCAGGGAAGGAGAACTTCAGAATTCATAATGATGGCTGCGACAACGATGAGGGTCACCGATCAGAACGACGCCCTCGCACAGGAAACACCGAGGAAGATTTGTACCGGTACTCCTGAACAAGTACTGGAAGATCTCGAGAAATTTGCGAGAGCCGGTTACTCCTTGGTGGTGGCCAAGATGGATTGTCCGTCCGGCGAGGTGCAGGAGATTCTCGAACAACTTGGCCGCGTGGGGCAAGACATCATTCCTGAAAGTGCTGGGATTGAAGCATCCGGTGATTGGAGAACTGATATTTGACCAGGATCTTGACGCGACGGATGCCTGTTGGGCATCCCAGAATTTCTTGCAAATATTGAAGAAGTTCTGCAACATTTCCTCCGTCGTGAGCGCTAGTGTTCCGTCGATACGCCCTCGACAACCGAGGGGTCGAGGGGAAAGAAAATGTTAAAGCGATGGATCAAGGTGCTGTCTTTGCTTGCAGTGCTGTCGTTATTTGCGGCGGCATGCGGTAGCAGCGACTCAAGCAGCAGCGACAGCGGATCAAGCAGCGCTTCGGCTTCGTCGTCAAGTGACGACGAACCAGCAGCTGAAGAAGATGCTGGTGAAGCACAATCAAGCGATGATGAGGGGGAGGAAGAGGCCACCGAAGAGACCGCTCCTCCGCCACAACCCAAGCACGGTGGGACGATGGTTATCGCCACCACGCAGGTGGGTGCGAACGTCAACCACGGTGTCAATTCCGGAATCGGTATTGCACAACCCAGTTCGAAAATCTTTGCTTCACTAACGCACCTAGACAAAAACTGGGAACCTCAGCCATATTTGGCGGAATCCTGGGAAGTTTCCGACGACAATTTGACCATCACGTTCCACCTGGTTGAGGGCGCAACGTTCCATGACGGAGCGCCGATCACCTCAGCCGACGTGAAGTTCTCGATCGAAGTGATCCAAGCGAATCACCCGTTCACTGGGATGTGGGGTCCTCTTGAGTCAATCGATACCCCTGACGATCTCACCGTCGTGTTACATCTCGCCAATCCACACCCGGCGCTGTGGATCGCCACATCCGATGTGATGATGCCGATCATGCCGAAACACATCATGGATGACGGCACCCCAATCAACGAGATGAAGGGCCATCCAAATAACGTGGCGGGCGCAATTGGCTCGGGCCCATTCCGTCTAACTGAGTACGAGAACACGCAAAAGATCGTGCTTGAGCGTTATGACGACTTCTTCATCCCCGACCGTCCTTACCTGGACAGCATCATCTACGTGATCGTCCCCGACGAAGACGCAACGATGTTGGGTCTGGAAAGCGGAGAATATGATTCAGGTGGTTACGCGAGTGTTATCAACGCCGAAAAGGTAAGTAAGAACCCCGACCTGGTCGCTATTCCCGATCTTCTGGGAGGCGTCGGCTCGTTGAATCACTTGCAGTTCAACATGGCTAACTCGATCATGAGCGACCTGCGGGTCCGGCAAGCCATCGCCTACACCATTGACCGCGACTACGTGATCAACACGTTGCATCAAGGTCAAACTATGGAACTCCTGGGTGGTATTCATCCGTCGAGCCCGTTCTACAACGCTGACGTGGAACGTTACGACGTTGACCTGGATAAGGCCCGTGCGTTGCTTGCTGAGGCTGGCTACGCGGACGGTTTGGATTTGAGGATCAACTACATTCCAGGTCCGAACGAACAGCAACGCAACGTCGCTGAGTACATCGCTTTGGCCCTTGCCGAAGTTGGTGTCAATGTGGAGGTCATCCAAGCAGCCGACCTTCCGTCGTGGGCCGGAATCTTCTTCGGAGGACCTGACGCCTGGCATATGACCATGAACGCTTACTTCAACTGGGGCGACCCTGTCATTGGTGTGCAGCGCGCTTATGTGTGCGCCAACATCGTGCCTGGGGTGTTCGTCAACAACTCGGCCTATTGCAACGAGAAGGTCGACGAGTTGCTTTACGCCGCGGCGGCAGAGCCAGACTTTGCGAAACGAAAAGCACTGTACGACGAGTTCCAGGAGATCACAGCGATTGAGTTGCCGTTCTACGGCATCAACGCGTTACCAATCTTCGGAGCCAACCAGCTGTATGTAAGGGATCAGCCGGACGGTGCGTGGGGTCCACTTTCGGGCTTCGAAAACGTTTGGCTTGACAAGTAGTAGCCAATCCATCAATCGGTAAATCAACTAAAGAAAGAGACGCGTGACGGCCCTCGCCCGGAGCATCGGGATCAGGTTAGGACAAGCAATTGGACTGCTATTGGCAGTGGTGGTTGTGGTGTTTCTCCTGATTCAGATCGCTCCGGGCGATGCCGCGTTGTACCTCGCTGGTGAACAAGGGGTCGGTGACGCCGAATTCCTTGCCAAGATAAGAGCTGACTACGGGCTCGATCAGCCGTTGCTGGTTCAGCTCGGCACCTATATCGGCAATGTGGCTCAGTTGGACCTAGGTAACTCCACGTACTTCGGTGATCCTGTTCTCGGTTTGATCCTGGAGCGGCTGCTCGCAACGGTGTTATTGGCCGGTGCTGCTCTGCTGTTCGCAGTCGTCATAGGCGTGGCTCTCGGAGTCTTTACCGCCCGCCGGCCGGAAAGCCCTGCTTCTCACGGTGTGACGGTTATGAGTCTCGTCGGTTTCGCCACGCCGGTGTTTTGGTTAGCTCTTATGTTCATTGTGGTTTTCGCGGCTAAATGGGGAGTGCTTCCAGTAGGCGGCATTGAGGATGTCCGCTACGAAGGCAACTGGTTGGGCGAAACAATCGACACACTGCAGCATCTCATCTTGCCGGCAATCAGTCTTGGCATCATCTACCTGGCGATCTATTCGCGTCTGGCAAGAGCTTCCATGCTTGAAGTGTTGGAGTCCGATTACATTCGCACTGCTCGAGCCAAGGGAGCCCATGAACGCGTCGTTGTATACAAGCACGCACTGCGTAACGGAATAATCCCGGTCGTTACTGCTGCCGGTCTACAAATAGGGAACTTGCTCTCGGGAGCTTTGCGTGTCGAATTTGTTTTCGCGTGGCCGGGCATTGGTCAGCTGATGATTTCCTCGATCTTCCGGCGTGACAGCCCCATGGTTGTCGGCATTGTGATCTTCTCAGCGGCGATGGTCATTCTGGCCAACCTGCTAACAGACCTTGTCTATCGCCTCATTGACCCCCGAATTCGCGTAGGGGGCACCCGATGACTGATTTGGGCATTGCTATCGAGTCTTCGGTCGAAACTGGGGGCCGCGGCGCGTTCCGTATGTTTCTGAGGAACAAACCAGCGGTGGTGGGGTCGGTCGTATTCATCATCATCGTGCTTGTCACCATTTTCGGACCAGGTATGTATGGCACCGAAGCGCACAAGATGGCCGCTGGACCGTTCCTCGGTCCAGGTGACGATGCGGGTCCGTTGTTGGGCACCGACTACCTTGGGCGAGACATACTTGCTGGGGTCATTACCGGAGGCCGAACCACATTGTTCGTCGCCGCGGTCGCGGGGGCATTGTCTATGGGCCTCGGCCTGGTCGTGGGAAGCCTCGCGGGGTACTTCGGCGGTTGGATTGACGCGTTGTTGATGCGCTTCACTGAAATCTTTCAGGCGATGCCATCCCTGCTGTTCTCTTTGGTTCTCATCTATTTGATAGGACCGGGAACCTGGAAAGAAACACTCGCTATCGGTGTGACTATGTGGGCGTTGCCTGCGCGCCTGACAAGAGCCGAGTTCTTGCGGTTGCGTGAAATGGAATTCGTAAAAGCGTCTCGGGCCATTGGCTCGACTGACCTGCGAATAATGACTCGCACCATTCTCCCCAACGCCATGCCACCCCTTCTGGTAGCTGCAACTCTTCTCGTTGTTATCGCGGTTCTCTTCCACGCCGGCCTTGCATTTCTAGGCATGGTGGACATCAACACGGTGAGTTGGGGATCGATAATGGGAAAGAACAGGGGCTACACCCTCACCGCTTGGTGGACCGTGGCCTTCCCAGGTCTCGCAATTGTCGCCACTGGACTCAGCATCGCTCTTATTGGTGACGGCCTCCAAGATGCCTTCAACCCGAAACTTCGGGGGCGTTGATGTCTCTTCTCAATGTGGATGATTTGACCGTAACCTTTGATGATCTCACCGCTGTAGATTCTGTGACTTTCAACATCGAACCGGGCGAAACACTCGGGATCGTGGGCGAATCAGGTTCGGGGAAATCGGTGACAGCTCTATCCATCATGCGCCTCATCGAGATGGGTACCCGGGCGGAAATTAGTCGGGGCCAAGTCGACTTCTCGATGCCGGATGGTTCGATCCTCAACTTGTTGGACCAGGACGAGGCCACCATGCGCAGCATTCGTGGCAACCAGATCGCCATGGTGTTCCAAGAGCCACTCACAAGCTTGAACCCTGTGTACCCAGTTGGTGAACAGATCGCCGAGGCGTTACGCATTCATGAAGGGCTGAGCCGCAAGGACGCCATGTCTCGGGCCCGTGAGATGTTCGATTTGGTACGAATCCCCGAGGCTGATAAACGGATCGGTCAATACCCACATGAAATGTCGGGCGGTATGCGACAACGGGTGATGA
>JASMKJ010000573.1 GCA_030749275.1 Acidimicrobiales bacterium | reverse complement strand
TTGTTAGTCGAGGCATCTGAACGCAATATTACGCCCGTACAGAGAGAACACGTACATCGCAATTTTTTTGATTATGGAACCCAACAGGCCATAGATGAAGACTGGGCTCCAGTTAGTACTATCCAGTGCCCGTCAAGCTTTAGTCGTCCGGACATTATTTTGGATGTCAATACTGATGACCAATATCAGTTAATGAGCAAACTATATGATGAGCTATATTCAATCAATACGAGATTTTCAATTCATGACACCATTGCCTGGATGGATAAATATAGGAACAACAACTAAAAGTTGATCGAACGATCATTTCATACATGGAAGTTACAACGAGCCAATTGCACATCAAAAAGATTGTGAAGCACATTTATGAAAGAACGAGTAATATACGTCAATGGTGAATATCTTGCTGAAAATCAGGCCAAGATCTCCATATACGACTCTGCACTTATGTTTGGCGACATGTTATTTGAAATGACTCGCTCGTTTAACCGCATTCAATTCAAGCTCGAAGAACACGTAGACCGGCTACTCACGGGTGTTCAAATCTTAAGGATGCCCTTTCACAAAACACGCGATCAGATAGTCGAAATATGTAGAGAAGTTCAAGGCAACAACTCAGATGCGTTTGCCGCAGATGACGAACACAGACTGATGATAGACATGTCGAGAGGCGTCCTAGATATATATGGAAGAATCGAAGGACTACATCAGGGGCCGAATTTGATCGTTGCAGATTTTCCGCTCCGGTGGACCGTTCGTGGTATGAGTAGGTTCTTCGACGAGGGGATTAATGCTGTAATTCCATCTCAACGTGCTATTCCCGCAAGTCTATTAGACCCGAAGATCAAGAACCGTAGCCGATTGCATTATATGATGGCCAATATTGAAGTGTCCCAGGTAGAGGGTGACCGAAATTGGGCATTGCTCTTAGATCCTGATGGATTCATAGCTGAAGGAACAGGCGACAACTTCTTTGTTGTTCGTGACGGAACTATCTTTACGCCCGAAGGTCGCAACGTTCTACGCGGTATTTCAAGGGCCTATGTGATGGAGGAGTTGGCTCCGCAACTTGGATTCGAAGTAGTTGCTACAAACATAGAGCCGTATGACGTTCACACCGCCGACGAGGCGTTTATGACTGGAACTCCATTTTGCATGCTTCCCGTCACGTCACTCAATAACGTCGCCATCGGGGGAGGTGTAGTCGGGCCAAGGTTCCTCGAGCTCCTTAGCCAATGGAGCAGCAACGTTGGCGTCGATATATCTACCCAGATCCGGCAGTGGGACCAGGAGGAGGGGACTCCGAAGCTGGGTGGAGGGCCTTCTCCATATGAGTTTGCGCCTGGCACATGAGTGGAAGAGTTGGTTTCCTTCAGGGAAGATTTTCACCAATCGTAGATGGAAGAATCCAATCCTTCCCTTGGGAAGGTCGTTTAGGTCGTTACCAAGGAACACATCGCCGGTTACCACTGGTCGGCCTCCAGAGTCGCCACCCTATTGTGGGTCTCCTCTAACCCGTGCGGGACAGGGTCGGATTCATGCAGGGTCGACTATCGTCGCCTGTCGATGGTCAAATCCAGGCGTTTCCACAAGACCGGTGGCGTGAGGAGTTCGTCCTTGCCGACGAGGCTGACCTCCGAATCATGGAGTGGACCATTGATCACGAGCGGATCTTCGATAATCCACTAATGACCGTGACCGGGAGGAATGAGATCCGACAACTAAGCGAGCAACACGGGGTGCTTATCCCTTCACTTACCGGTGATTGCTTCATGCAGGCTCCTTTCTGGAAGGCTTCAGGCGAGCAGCGATACCGACTTGAAGGGGTTGTTCGAAGCGTGTTGAACGCGTGCCGTGCCGCTGGTATTGGTACTGTCGTGGTGCCCTTAGTGGACGAAGGGTCGCCGACTGACGAAGCCGAGGAGGAGTTGTTGGCCCTATTCCTTCTCGGCCAGGCCGAGGATCTCAACCAGTCTGAGCTTCGGATGGCTTTTGAATCGGATCTACCACCGTCCGATCTAGCGGCCTTCATCGAGCGTTTTCCACCCGGCTTATTTGGAATCAACTACGACATTGGGAACAGCGCTTCGATGGGATTTGATCCAGTCGAGGAGTTCGCTGCGTATGGGGACCGGATCCTCAACGTTCATGTAAAGGACCGTAGCCTAGGGGGAACCACAGTTGCCTTAGGGGAGGGTGACGCCGAATTCGAGACCGTCTTCGCCGCATTGTCAGATCTCGGGTATTCGGGCAATTTCATATTGCAGACTGCTCGTGACCCGGCGGGAGACCATCTGTCGAGTCTCGTACGCTTTAGGGACATGACCATAGATTGGATGATGCAGTATGGGCTCTGATCTTGCAGGGCGCTCTGTGTTGGTCACCGGGTCGTCTCGCGGGGTGGGTCGTGGCATCGCCCAACGATTAGCTACCGAAGGCTGTCGGGTGGCGATCAATGGTCTAGACCATCAAGCTGTTTCGGAGGTTGTGTCTACACTTGAGGGCTCTGTACCGGTCGTGGGGAATGTTTCGACTCCGGAGGGCGCGAGCGCGGTCATCAATGAGACGGTCGCAGCCCTCGGTGGTATCGACGTGCTGGTTTGCAATGTTGGTGGTGGGAGGTCCGTGCCCCCTGGGGAAGAGACCTTTGACGAATGGCAGCGGGTATTCGCACTTAACCTGTGGAGCACCACCAACACGGTTGAGGCCGCCCGTTCGGCCCTGACGGCGTCAGGTGGTTCAATTG
>JASMKJ010000572.1 GCA_030749275.1 Acidimicrobiales bacterium | reverse complement strand
TTCTTCGATACACCTGGCCACTGAGATCAGCACCGATGGCGACTGCCAGGCGGGTTGAGGCCCAGAGGAGCAGCAAGTGGGTTGCACCTGCGAGCAGCGCCACTGCGATGAAAGCGACGGTAAGGGGAAGAACGAGGCCGGCTGTCGTACCTATACCTAGTCTTTCCGCAACACCTGATACGAGCGGGTATGAATAGACACTCTCGGGTTCTGAGAGAACACTAATAAATGGCAGAACCGCGCCCAGGGTGGCGACCTCAGCCAGCGCGCTGAGAATGACCAGGCCCAAGACGAGGAATAGTTGACGATGCCGTCGACTGCTCAGATGGTTCCATAGTGACCCAACTAACGGCCAGAGACCGCCGACATCTGAAGACTGCATCTCAGGAGCTCCAGGCCCTCATTCGGGCTCGGACTTCACAGGCCGACCTTTAGCGCGCGGACACCGACAACTGGTGAATCCGCCCGTTGAGATTATGGCGTGTTGACATCCGGAGCCTTCACAACGCTGCCAGATCCAGATCGCAATAGCCACGGTCCTGATCCGATATCACCACTGGTTCGACGGGCCAACAAACTCCGAAGGTCGGGTCGTCATAGCGAAAACCGCTGAAATACTCAGGCTGATAGTAGTCGCTCATCTGGTAGTGGACGATGGTGGAAGCAGCAAGAGTTAGGAATGCCAGCGCACACCCTTCAGGCACCAACAGGGACGACCTATTCTCCGACCGCAAACCAACATGTCTCGTGAGACAAGAAAGTCAACGAATCTGTTCTAATGTCGACGATCATAGCATGAACTGCGCCCGCGATGACCGTAAGGATTTTCTGTTCAGTTGAAGGCGGTTGCTGGTAGTGGAACCCACGCAGGGTGTATTGGTGTGGATTGACCGAAACGTTGCTCTGACAGACGCTGAATTCAATGCCGCTATCGGCCAACTCTTGCCGACAGTAGGAACGCCAAGATTCTCCCCGGCCATCCACAGTGACCTCAGGAATTATCCGGCACGCACCAGGAATTGAGGTCGCCTCAACCTTCACAGGACTCGATCGCCATACGGCAGTTGGTTAGCGCCTCGACTCTGCGGATGCAACAAAGGGAGTGTGCCCGGCAGTTGATCGTTGCCTCGGCCCGAATACTTGACATCGCAGGCAAGTCCCACAGGAGTGAATCTAATGGTTTGACGGACCTGTGCAGTCGTATAGAGCCTCCACCGAGCATCCCATCAACGCGCCACTCATCCTGGGTCCGTCTTCCGGTACGGTGACCAATAGTATGGAGTGTGAAGAATAGTGAAGGCCGTGATCTTGGCGGGCGGGTACGGCGCCCGCCTCTCAGAGGAAACCCATTCCAGGCCGAAACCCATGGTCGAGATCGGTGGTCGACCGATGTTGTGGCACATTATGAAGGTGTACTCGTCCCACGGTGTGAACGAGTTCATCGTCTGCTGCGGCTACCGCGGCTACATGATCAAAGAGTACTTCGCCAACTACTCCCTCCACATGTCCGACATTACCTTCGACCTCGCACAGAACACCGTTGACGTCCGTAAGGAGCGGACCGAACCCTGGAGGGTCACCCTCATCGACACGGGTGAGGGCACGTTCACGGGTGGTCGCTTGAAGCGGATAGCCGACTACGTCAAGGACGAGAACGAGTTCTGCATGACCTACGGGGACGGCCTATCCGACGTGGACATATCGGCCACCATTGATTTTCACCGGGAGCACGGGCGATTGGCCACAGTGACGGCGGTGAAGCCTCCCGGGCGATTCGGTGCGCTGGAGTTGACAGGCCAGAAGGTGACCGGGTTCGTGGAGAAGCCGGCGGGAGATCAGGGGCTGATCAATGGTGGTTTCTTCGTTCTGGACCCAC
>JASMKJ010000571.1 GCA_030749275.1 Acidimicrobiales bacterium | reverse complement strand
CGTCGTAACCCAAGCTTTCAATTTGCGCCGCTCCTTCGGCGATAGTCCGAACGTCCAGCGGGGTGTCGGGTTCTCTTAAACCCGGGTCCACTTTGCCGAGTGGCAGCATTGTTTCGGATTTCATGTCTCAAGCTCCAATCGCAACGGGCGGCCGCTTAGGTATGCGTCTAGCTGTTCGATGAAGACGTCGTCACCTCTTTTTGTGATTCCAGAACCGGCTCCAGCTATGTGAGAAGTCAGCGTCACCCCGCTGTGATTCCAAAGTGGGCTAGAAGGGTCTAGCGGTTCGCTGTCGAATACATCCAAGATTGCTTTCAGAGATTTTCCGGAATCGAGAGCCTCGAGGAGATCGCCCGTGTTGACTACGGGTCCCCTTGAGACGTTGACCAGGATCGAATCGTCCTTCATTTGGTCTAAGAATCGTTTGTCGACCAATCCGCGTGTCTCATCGGTTAGAGGGCATGCAACCACCACCACGTCGGCTGTGGGCAAAACCTCGCCGAGTGTGTCCATCGTAATCATGCGATCTGCTCGAGCATCGTCCGCTTCGGTGCGACGTGCACCAATAACCTCGACTCCAAATGGCCGCGCTCGTTTGGCGATTTCTCCTCCGATGGATCCGAAGCCAATAATTAGCCAGGTACCACCGTTGATTTCAACCCAGCTCTTTTGACTCCATTTACCGTTTCTCTGGTCGTCGTTGCGTTGCGGCCAACCATGGACAACGTTCATGATGGCTGCCATTGCGTACTCCGCCACTCCTGCATTGGGGGAGTCACTATTACTTAGACGAATTCCAGCAGAAAGAATTCTTTGCAGGGGGGGAGCATCGGCGCCTGCTAGGCAAGACTGGACCCATCTGACTGTTCCACATTCAACTAGAGCCTCGGTGAACAAAAGAAAATCTGATGCTGTCATGCCGGGTGACGTCCCGGCAAACAATAAGTCGATTGGTACCCAGCCGATCTCCGGTCTGTAGTCCGACTCCGCTACCGCTGACCCATCTGAGTGGGTGATTCCAGAAGAGGACCAACAGAGGACATCAAAATCATGCGGAGAATCCTCAAGGCGAGAATGAATTCGTTCGTAAACAGTGAGGGGTACAAGAACTTGACGCTTGGACATAGTCGATCAGCGTAGGGTGCTAGCCGTGCCGCTGTCTGATGATCCAACTAATTCGTCGACACCGTTGGACACAGTGCTACTGATCACCGTTCTGGTGCTGACAATGGCCTTAGGTGCCTTTCCTATTGTTGGAACTGCGGTGGTGGCTAACGCGCTGGCAGAAGATCTAAGAATGTCACTTACGTTGTTTGGCGCAGGAGTAGCTGTCAACACGCTCTTTGGCGCAGTGTTCGCACCTCTATCTGGGCGGTTCAGCGACCGCCATGGGGGTAAGTGGTCGTGTGTTCTCGTTCTGATTTCATCGGGTATCGGCACTTTGATTCTGGCCTGCGCTACGTCAGCCTCCGTCTTGATTCTTGGCCTCTTTGTGTCTAGTTACGGACAAGGAGCCTGTAATCCAGCAACCAACAAACTGGTAGCTGAACGAGCTGCGCCTGGTCGTCGAGGAACCATGACCGGCATCAAACAATCCGGAGTGCAATTGGGAATCCTGTTGGGCGGATTCACTCTCCCTGCATTGAGTATTTGGCTCAACTGGCGAATAGCTATAGGGCTATATGCGGTGATTGCGTTGGTGGTGGCTGCCATCACTGCAATAGCTCTTCCAGATAGCCGGGACCAAGTTCTGCCAAATACAGGATCCGACACAACCTCATTGCGAACGAAGCTTCCGCGTTCCGTCTCTCTATTAGCGCTTTACGCCCTATGTATGGGGTGCGTAGTAGGTGGAGTCGGAAGGTACACGGTCCTTTTCGCAGAGAACGCATTGTCCATGTCCAATGTGAAAGCTGGTCTCGTCGCTGGTCTTCCTGGAGGACTTGCCATAGGTACGCGAATCGTTTGGGCCCACCTCGCAGAACACCGAATAAAACCTCCAACAGCGTTAGCCATTCATTCCTTGTTGACAGCTCTCGTCATGTTGATGCTTTGGATTGCAGTGGCTGTCGGTTCTTGGATTATGTGGCCGGTCGCGGTGATATCCGCAGTCGGCTTGAATGCCTGGAATGCGGTAGCGATGCTTTATGTGATTATCGGCGTACCACAACAAAACTCGGGTCGAGCTAGCGGCCGTGTCGTCATGGGGTTCATGACTGGTTTGACTATCGGTGGGTTCTTTACCGGTCTCGTTGTCGACGTGACAGGCGCGTATGAAACAGCTTGGGCCTCCCTGTTCGTCCTCTCAGTCGTAGCCACTTATTTGGCTTGGCAGAGCGGCAAAAACCAGCACGACTCATTTATGAGCTAAGAGCGGAAAGCCGCCGCTGGATGATTTGATGGGAGCCGGTCGTGCCCGAACAGCTTTTCTCGGAGACTTCCCACGACGTATTCGCTTTGAACTACCCCGCGCTCTTGAAGGATAGGGACTACTCCTTCAACGAAATCAACGAAGGTTCCCGGTGTCACCGTGTAGGTGAGGTTAAACCCATCTAGCCCGCTATTAAAACGTCTCTCCAGTTCGTCCGCGACTTGCTCAACTGAGCCAGTCAGCCAGGCGCCGGCCAAATTCGACTTGATCAAATCACCCATGGTCCTGGTTCCTGGCGGGGCTGAATCCAAGAGGTTCTTGATGAATCCCTGAACTCGCTCGGTTTGAAAGGTCTCCAAGGGTTGATCTGGATCAATGTCGCCGAGATCTGCTCCCAGGTTTCCACTGATGTGAGCTAGCCCAGCTTCAACGGAGAGATTTTCTTCGTACTCTGCGCGTTTAGCCAAAGCTTCGGTCTCTGTTCCCCCAACGATGGGGGCCACTCCGCCAATTAATTTGATGTCGGTGGCCGACCTTCCGTAGAAGTGAGCTCGTTGATGGAGGTCCTTTGCTATCGCTTCGCCACTACGAGAAGACCCAACAACGAAAATACATTCCGCGTGTTGAGCGGCGAACGTTCTGCCCCGTTCGGACATGCCGGCTTGAAAGAGGACGGGAGTTCGCTGCAGGGATGGGGCGGAAAGATGGGGGCCGGCCACGTCAAAGTAATGACCATGATGATTGATCTCGCGCACACGGTCGGGTTCCACGTAAACGCGCCGTTCTGGGTCGTTGACCACGGCGTCGTCCGCCCAACTTCCCTCCAGAAGCTTGTAAATAACCTCGAGATACTCCTCCGCTCTGGAATATCGCTCTTCGTGGGGCGGTAAACCGTCGAAGCCAAGGTTGTTCCCGGCGTTGGGTAGATATGAGGTGACAACATTCCACGCCACCCGACCCGTCGTCAGATGATCCAGAGTCGAAAGTTGACGGGCGAAAGTGAACGGATGGGCTTGCAGGACTGAACTTGTAAAAGCAAACCCTAGATGCTTGGTAACAGAAGCCATCGCTGGGATCAGAAGCATCGGGTCATTGACTGGGACTTGCATAGCTTCCCGAAAAGAGGTATCGGCCCCGCCTTTGTAGTTGTCGTACAACCCGATTACGTCAGCGAGAAAGATGGTGTCAAGACAACCCCTCTCAGCGACTTGAGCTAGTTCCAACCACGGTTCCAGGGAATTGAACTCGGTTTGGCGAGTGTCACCTCTGGTCCACATGCCTTGCTGGATGTGGCTCACACAGTTCATTGTGAATGCATTCAGGATCATGCGCCGAGGCGGTGAAACCGCAGTCATAACTGTCAGTCTCGCAGCAAACTGCCAATGCTGTCCTTAAGCTGCAAGAATCGTCCTATGAATACAGCAACTTTGTCCGGCTATCTCAACCGCATTGAAGAACAGGGCTATTGCATCGTAGAAAACGCCATTGACCAGGATTTGGTTACATCGGTCAGAGAGTCAGTGGCACGCCTCGAACGAGAACTTGACGTGCAGCCACGAGGAAATCGAGCAGAGGGTTTCGCAACGAAGCGCATGTACAACTTGTTGGCTAAGGACCGAGTTTTCTGGAATCTCCCCATCCACCCGAGCGCGCTTCCCTTCGCTGAGCACCTCTTGGATGAAGAATGTCTCTTATCTGGAACTACCTGCATGCACATAGGACCAGGAGAAGTTCACCAGGGGCTGCATAGCGACGACGGATTGGTGGGTGTCAGCAGGCCTCGGATTCCGTTCATGGTGACGACTATCTGGGCGTTCACTGATTTTACGGCTGAGAACGGAGCGACGCGAGTAGTTCCAGGCTCGCACAAGTTCGACCACGAACCCCGTAAAGGT
>JASMKJ010000570.1 GCA_030749275.1 Acidimicrobiales bacterium | reverse complement strand
GAGAAACATACGTTGAACCGGCCGAAGACCTAACCGACTTCCATGCATTAGCTACCTACGCGGAGCAAGGAGATCTCAGCGAAGAACCAGCAGCACTTGTGCAAGTCCGCTTCGCCGCTCTTCCAACTTCGGACGCCCCGGTCATGCTCGATTTTGATGCCGCGCTGGAATACGCCCAAATATACGGCCAGCGAGAGGGGTCGCTCTGGTCAAACGACGTGACCATCGTTGTTCGTAAAGCACCAGAACTCTCGGTACCCGTGGTTGCTGCGCAGATCTCCGTACCAACCTTGTACGTCGTTGCTCCAGACGACGAAGTCGCAGGCGCGTCCCCAGATGTTGCCCGGCAATGCTTCGCCACCATTGAGGCCCCCAAGGTTTGGGAGGACATCGAAGGAGGACACTTCGGTCTTCTTCATGAAGAGTCAGATCTCTTCACCCAAGCACTAGATGCGGACTTGGCGTTCCTTGCCGAACACTTCTAACCCCGTTCAACGAAAGAGCCAAAGTCCTCAAGTTTGTCGATGAGCATCACCTAGCTGTAACAATTGCCCTATGCGTCTCAAGGCTCTACTCCTCGCTGTCCTGCTTGTCTGCTCCTCCTGCGGAGGGTCATCGGACTGGAATGAGTCACACAAAACCAACTTTTTGCGGGCATGTCGAAGAGAAGCAGGGTACGAAAAACAAGACCTCTGCACTCCACTGGCTGCGGAAATCGAAAATCGAATCAAAGAAGGCGCTGCGAAAACCTGTCTACTGTTCTCCGCCAACGACATCGCGACTGCTGACGAACCAGCCCAACGGGAGGAAGCTCAACAAAGATTCGATAGCTGCTAACGGCAAACAAATGGCCTCAACGCTGCACGACCTCGACCTGACGAGCCACACTGTGGCATGGATATAGGTGTAGGGCTTTGGTGCCTTCAGTCGACCGCCACAAATCCGCGTTCCTTTGCGCGGGCGTACCAGGAACTCCCAGAGGATGCTCGCCTCGCCGAAGAAAACGGGATCCACAGTCTCTGGCTGTCTGAACATCACGGCTATTACGACGGGTACTGCCCAGCGTTGATGCCCGCCGCGTCCGCTGCACTGGCCGCCACCGAAACTCTTCAAATAGGTACCGGAGTGCTCCTATTACCGCTTCATGAGCCCCAACGAGTTGCAAACGCGGCAAACCATCTCAATGACCAGTTCTCCGGAAGATTTCATCTCGGTGTGGGCATGGGCTACCGCCCAGTTGAATTCGAAATGAAAGACCGACACATGAATCAACGCCTCAAGTTGATGAACTCAGGTCTCGACGTAGTGACGGCAGCGACCGAAACACCCACTTGGGTTGGGGTCAGCAGCGAAAAAGCTGCTGAGCGTGCAGGACGGCGAGGACTCGGTCTGTTCATCTCAGGGGCATTTTCCAAAGACGTAGTCAACAAGCTCATCGAAGCGCACCGATCAGCATGGGAAAAATCAGAACCCTCTGAGACAACCCCGCCACCAGTGGGGCTTCTCCGAAACTTGTGGATT
>JASMKJ010000569.1 GCA_030749275.1 Acidimicrobiales bacterium | reverse complement strand
GGGCCCACGCTCGCCACTACAGCTTCGACCACACCCTCGCCGGTCACTACAGCAACCTCTATGTCGGCTACCACATCAGTCGGATTAGAGACCACAACAGAAGCGTTTGCCGCCTGCCCTAACTTGGCCACGGGGTGGTACCAAGAGGTAGCGATTGTCGCACTAGCGAGATGGGTCGAGAAGCCGACACGACCGCTCGAGCCATCGAAAACTTGGAGATGATCAACAACTACCCGGCCCAATCGCGCTCGTAGGGTTGCGCTGACTACATCGCGACGTCGCACATGTTCGCCAATGTCTATCAACAACGAACTCGCTGCAGGTACCACTAACCCACCGAGTTCTCTAGGCGTGTAGGAGCCAGCCTCCAATTCACTGGCAAAACTGAGGTCGATAACAGCATCGACCGGAAGCGGATTGAAGACGACTAGGTGGCTAGTCGCGTCGGCCTGAGTGTCGGATGAAACCACGTACCACTCTTCTGCAACGACTGATGAACAAGGTGCCACTTCGGAACCGAAGAGGGAATGCAATCTGCGAGCGGCCACAAGACCCGCTGTCGGTGCTTCCACCAATGCGGACACAAATTCGTCGGCGGTGTGGTCATCTAGTCGCAGCGAGCGACTAGATAAGCCAGGGATCTCCAAGTGAACTAACCGTTGAGGGCTCGTCGGACTTATTAGGTAGACGCTGGCCCTGGTCGGCTCAGCCGCTGTATTCGTCAGCAGAAGGTCAATTCGAGCTTCGACTCCAGCTTCGGGCAGTTCTCGACTATGGGCAGTCGGACAGTACCAAGTGGAAGTCAGCGATTGGCCACCGGGGACCATACTTTCTGTATCCAAAACAACTATTGCCGGTTTATCAGCATCTGATTCTTCAAAACGCCCATCGATAGCCAAGCCGACGATCAAGGCAAGCGGCAAAGCCGATCGGGCGATCCATAGCAACACCGTCATGTTCGGGGGCCGACTTCGCTCATCCGTCGCCGGTCCACTGCGGCCAACCGCGCGATAACAGCCCACAAAACGATCTGCACAACGGCACGATCAGCAACCTGATCGGGTCGGATGTGCCAGAGCACAGCGGGACCTTCAACCGGACTATTGAAACGCATGGCCCAACCAAACGATGGCGCCGGCATAATCACTCGATCGTCGACTAGGAGTCTCCAGTTACCATCGAAGGCCTCAGCGACGAGTACCTCACCCACTCCTACAAATCCGCGTTGCTCCCGACCAGTTCGCCGGTCCGTTAAAACCGGAATACCCAATGTGAGGTCTGTCACAAC
>JASMKJ010000568.1 GCA_030749275.1 Acidimicrobiales bacterium | reverse complement strand
AAGCGAGCAAAGAAGGATTTCGGAAATTACAACTTCGCTGCGATTGGCAGGTTGATAGCCAGTGTTTTTGCCGAGGAGCAAAAGGAATGAGGAAACTCCCTGACCCAAGAGAACCTGTAGTTATTACACCCTTCTCCGACTGGACGTCGTTCGATGATATGGTAAATCAGCTTCATGGCAAGAAGGATGATGAATATTCTCGTAGGTGCGAATTTGAGTCTCAGCCCGATGATGTTTGGGGCGGCCCAGTTTGGGGCAACACCGCACGGTGGCAGTGGACGGGTCAGCGTCTAGCCAAAATCTGGTTCGTTCCGGTTGATGTGCCTGATGAGGAGGGGAACTGGGGGGAGTTTGCAGAGAGGATCGAGGAGATTGATGCAGGATTCAAGGAGTTGGGATTTGATGTGGAGATATACCAAGATGGTAGTTCCAAAGAGTTGATCGAGATGTTTCAAGGTCGAGCCGACTACAGGCTAATCGCAGCACACGGAAATAGTTCTAAGGGGATACGGGCTGTTGATCGCCATGTAAGCTGGGTAGAAATCGAGGATAGTATCGGAGCAACCGGCCTGCTCCACATGGTGTCGTGCTGGTCCTTCGATGCTGTTTGTGCTGATGAAGATGAGGAAGAATATCCCCTCCATCACGGTCTAGCACATGCTCGTTGCTCGGCGGCGATCCTGAGCACAGGCGTCGGGCACTACTTCAGGGGCAAAATTAAGACCGATAGGGTCTTTGAAATCGAGAGGTTGCTCTGGGTGCTGGGGCGCTGTCTTAAGGTCGGTCTGAGGGGAGCCATGGAAGATTATCGAGATGGATATGAGTCGATGCTGGGTAAGCATGGTGCATCCATTCTGGTAGACCACGAAGTGGCCGTCGGTGATCCTGAGTGGGGGATCATTCGAAATTCGTAGTGGATTCTTGAGTGCTTTTTCGAGATCGGACTGAAAGCTGCCATTACAGAATATAGGGACAGATACCAGTCGATGTTGGGTCCGTTGGGCGCTTCTGTACTGATGGACCACGAAGTCGTGGTTGGTGCACCGAGATGGACCATCTAGGACGGTTCATTCAGAGTCGGGGTCGCCCCAGTCGTGGTTCTTCACGTAACTCATGGCAGACTGGACGGACATTGTCTGAGTTGAATTGCCTATCCTGACGAAGAAGGCGTCCCTAACGCGCGTGGTGTTTGCGAAGACCGGTTCGTCGGATCTGTCCACATCCACTCGGCATATGGTGATGCCTTGGAACTTCGGAAAGGTCACCCTGACCTTGCGGGCAACCATGTCGGTCGATATGCTGTTGGTGAGTAGAGCGAACAATTCGAGTTCGTACCCATCGAGGTCTCCTCTCGCCGTCACTTCAACGTCTGTTTGGATGCCGTACGCATTGCCGTCGTCAGATACACCAATGAATAGAGTTCCGCCCTCGGCGTTCAGGAATCCTGCAACAGTTCTGATGATTTTGTTCTTGACTCTCGTCGTGCTCTTGTTGATACGGTAGTTTGGATCGTTGTCTGAGCGTCTCTTGTCGAACCAAACGGCGGGCTTGAACTCAACGAAGGCTGATTCTCCTCCGGCTATCATCGAAGTTACGTCATCAGATTTCGGGGGTGAAGGCTTGGCCCTGTGTTCAGCGTAGTGCGAGACCGTCTCATCTTCGACCTGTCCGGCCGAAAGTAGACTTTCGTACTCTTGGGACATGGCCACAGTTCTGGTCAGGAAGTAAGCTAGCACGGGTGCAAAACAATCGGGACTGTCCATTACCATGTTCATGAATCCCCTGCGCGAACTAGTGTCACCGATGGTGTCCGCCC
Source organism: Acidimicrobiales bacterium (assembly GCA_030749275.1). GTDB lineage: Bacteria > Actinomycetota > Acidimicrobiia > Acidimicrobiales > Poriferisodalaceae > UBA6944. The sequence continues at coordinate 552 of JASMKJ010000568.1, read as the reverse complement.
TGGTCCCTATTGCTCTGGCTCCGTTGTCGTGAAGCATTGTGAACATGTTCTTGCTTGCTCTACTGAGTTCCTCGACACTTGACCTAGAAGCAGTGTATACCTCTTTCTTACGACTGCCTGGTTTTGGTATAGTCAGATCCAAGACGAACCCCTCGGGCTTCTCGATGACCGAGATTCTCAGTCTGCCGTTGAGCTGTCCGAACACCCACTTGGGCCCGTTGAAAGCCTCTCCGGCCACCACCCACTTGTGACCGGAGTTCAACTCAATGTAGTGTATCTCCATCATCAAGTCGCGTGGGCCTGTGGCATTGTAGATTCTAACCGAGCCATCGACTACCTTGTCTAGCTCTCTCACGAACCATCCGCCTGTCGAGTTGATTGGCTCGGTCGACAGGTGAAAATCACCTACACTGACCTCTTCAGGCATAATGCCGCATCGGTATCGATTAATTCAGCCTGACGATGCGAAAAAATCCTCTGCTTTCGATTCAAACAGAGTGTTCAGCTAGGTTCTGTAGTTTCCTTTTTGAATACCGGGGTCTGTGAGTAAGG
>JASMKJ010000567.1 GCA_030749275.1 Acidimicrobiales bacterium | reverse complement strand
CTCGCTGTCACCGGGCGGTACCTGTAAAGCAGTGATGCCGTCGCTTCCAACGACTTCAGGTAAAGCTCCACCAGTGGTTGCCACGAGCGGTACGCCACACGACATTGCTTCGATCGCGGGAAGGGAGAATCCCTCGTACAGCGAGGGGACGATCGCAATTTCTGCTTGGTTATACAGCTCTACTATCCGCTCGTCTGAGACTCCACTCACGAATTCGACACTGTTTGACAATTCAAGTTCGTTAATGAGTTGAGTTGCCCTGGAGTCATACTTTGGCTTACCAATGACCACCAAATGAATTGAATTGTCCTCGGCTCTGAGTTTTGCCAAGGCCTCCAGTAGGAAAGCGAGACCCTTCATTGCGACATCAGCGCTTGCTGTTGTCATCAATCTTCCTGGAACGACATCTATATTTTCGAGCGGACGGAATTGTTTTGGATCTACACCTACGTGGACTATGTGCAGCCTGTCCGAGTCGACACCGTAATCCTCAATAATGTCGTCATAACTGTTTGATGAAACGGTGAGGATTCGTGGAAGCTTGCGGGCAACTTTGGTTTGCATGCCGGTAAATGCATAAAAACGGTTCTTCGTGAAACGTTTCCATGGTGTGGGCGCATGTTTTGTTTCCAGCCTGCGATCCACTGTGATCGGATGATGAATTGTTTCCAATACCGGCAACCCTGCTTTGTGTATTTTCCAAATCCCTGTGCCCAAACATTGGTTGTCATGAACAAGATCAAATTCGCTTAATCTACCCGCCAGTTCTCTGTGGGCCCGGAGGCTGAAGGTGAGCGGCTCCGCGAAAGTTGCTCCCGCGGTCACCAAGTATTCCAATACGTCGAAACGATCCTTGAACTCACTTAGGCGGGGAATGCGGAAAGGGTCGGGCATCCGGTAGAGATCCAGGCTCGGCAACTTAGTTAAGCGAACTCCGTCATCCAGATGTGGGTAAGGGGGTCCCGAAATGACTTCAACTTGGTGTCCCATCGCTGCAAGCTCGCGCGCCATGTGACGCGTATAGACACCTTGACCGCCGGTGTAGGGGTGACCGCGGTAGGTCAGGAATGCGATGCGCAACGGATCGTCCTTGGACATTAAATCCTTTCGCGACTCGCTGGGACAGGGGAGGAGATATCAATGCTACCGGCCGGTAACTCCATGAGTCACTGGTGGCTAGTTAACAGTTACGTTGGAGGACTGGAGCATCGAAAGTGGGTACCTGTGCGGGCGTTGATTCAAAGAGTGAGCAGAGCTTCGGTCTCAGTCGACCGGCAGATTGTTGGAGCCATTGGGACTGGTCTTTGTGTCTTCGTTGGGGTCACCCACGACGATGACGATGACAAAGCAATAAAGATGGCAACGAAGATATGGAACCTAAGAATTTTCGAGGACGAAGAAAAAAAAATGAACAAGTCTCTCGGTGACATCAACGGCGAAGTGTTGGTTGTCAGTCAATTCACTCTGTACGGGGATACAACAAAAGGACGACGGCCTTCGTTCGTGGAAGCTGCCTCACCGGAGGTAGCCGAACCTCTCATCGCCGAACTGTGTAAATCGCTCGAGGATATGGGAGCGAATGTGGCGACTGGTCGTTTCCGATGTCATATGGAAGTGGAAATCCACAATGACGGGCCAGTCACCCTAGCTGTCGACGTTTAGAACTCAGCAGTGCGCTCACCAGCAACAGGATTAGAGCGATAACAGAAACTGGCAGTTTGCCGAATCTGGTGGCCCAAGTTTGACCGGTTCGAAGTTCAACCGCAGATGTAAGCACTGCTTGTTCTCGTAGATTGCTCCGCTCTACAACCCTGCCATCGGGTGCCACTATCGCGGAATAGCCAGTCGTGGATGCCTGCAAGACCCATCGATCAGATTCGATAGCTCTGAGACGAGCGCTGGCCAAAGATTGTTCCGGAACCAGTGAGTTCTCGTATGAAGACGCAAGTGTTGGGTTGGTGATAATTCGTGCCCCTGACTGATTTCCGCTTCGTACTCGTTCAGGAAAATAGACCTCAAAAGAAATCACGTTTCCAATGGGCCCCAGACTTGAATGGAGCACCCCCGGCCCACTACCAGGCAACGCTTCCCTTGAGATAAGCGATAAATCGGCGAACCTCTCTACGAAGTTACGCAGAGGGATGTACTCACCGAACGGAACTAAATGAACTTTGTCGTAGCGATCGGCGATACCAGTATCGGGATCGACCGATATCGACGCATTTCGGAAGTACTCTCCGTCGACTTCTGAGAAGTTAGCAACTATCACTGCGTCGAGATTTTGTGCCAACTGAACAATGGTCGAAAGTTCTGGGCTGCGTTCCAGAGGGGCGGTTGCAGTCACACTGCTCTCAGACCAAACCATCAAGTCGGTTTCGACTTCCTGGGTAGCGACTGCTTCCAAATGTCGATTGAAAACCGCTGTTTGGCTGCTCGTCGCCGCTCTTGTTCCCAATTCTCCACCAGCTTGAACGACACTTGCTTGAATCACGGCTTCGGTCTGTCCCACTGGCGCGACCTGAGAGACGGCGATCAAGCCTATGACCGTGGTCACTGCACCCAGAACTGTCCGAAGCTGGGTCGATAAGGCCCCTTCCACCGCGAGAGCCAAAATGCCGATCGAGCCGATAAGGAGTAATGGCCCCCCAACCCGAACGACGTCGACGAGATAACTGTCGATTGGCCCCATCGCCAAGCTCGACATGGGAACTCCTCCGAAAGGAACTACCCATCGGATGGCTTCTCCGACAAGCAAGGCTGAAGGAAACGCGATGCAACGTCCGGGGCCGACACTGGGGACAAACGCCATCGGTGTCGCCATGATGAGGGCTTGAACCGGCGTCGCCACTACCCACCCGGCAAAAGTAAGATCGGTCATCCAAAATAAGGCCACGGTGTAGTAGCCCATCCAAAGATAGAAGCTGTTTAGTAGCTGTCGACGACGGCTCGTGTCTCTCGAGAACTTCAAATGGAGACCCAAACAGATAGGGGTCAATGCCCAGAGCCCATATGGAGGTAGTGATAGGGAGATCGCAGCTCCCAAGACGAATCGCCCGATTGGCGCTAATCGACTCATGAAGTCCTGAGATAATCGAGAGCTGTTCTAGCCGCCTGCCCACCCTGATGAATGCATGCCGGTATTCCGAGGCCCTTATAGCCAGCGCCGGTTAAGAAAACTCCGGGCATGTGCGACCGAAGATCACGTTCAATTGCTGCCACTAAACGGTCGTGACCCGGTGCGTATTGAGGAAATGCGTCGATCCACCGTGACACGCGCCACTCGATCAGGTTTCCTTCAATGTCCAATATGTGAGCAATTTCTGTCAGTAGTGCTTCAACTAGGTCGGTGTCATCAAGAGCCAAGGCCCTTGTATCGCCGGCTCTCCCAGCTGAAACTCGAAAGATGGCGTGTCCGTCGTCCGCCCAATGCGGCCACTTCGAACTACCCCAACTCACAGCTGTAGTTAGTAACCCCTCGCTTCGGGGTACGAGCACACCGGACCCATCGAGAGAATTCCCTACATCTTCACGCTTGAAGCCCATTGTGACGAGCGCAACCGATGCATGTTCTATTGAAGACAAACGGTTCGCTGCGGTTTGGCAGCTAGATACCAAGTGAGCTGCTTGGTGAGCGGGGGCAGCGATTATGACAACATCACTTTCGAATGATTGCCCATCGGTGATGACACGCAAGTTGTTTCCATTTACTTCAACAGCGGTTACCGAGACACCTGTTCGAATATCTGAACCTGAAACGCTGCTTGTGAGAGTTTCCGTTAACTGCGCCATGCCGTTTTCGAATCCCAAGAACACGGGGCCCGGTGAGTGAGAAGACTTCTTAGCCTGTTCTCGGAGACCCATGATCAAGCTGCGGTTGCGACGAGCAGCTGTTTCCAATTGCGGTGCTGCCAAAGCAGCATCAAGATGATCTGTGTCGCCAGCGTTAATACTCCCAATAAGAGGATCAACTAACCGATCCGCTATCTGATCCCCCATCCTCCTCCGAATGAGTCCACCAACCGATTCGTCGTCACCTGGCCAGTCGTCCGGTAAGAAACGATCAAATCCGGCCCTTAACGCTGCAAGCGGACTCACTATTCGACTTTTCAGAAGGGGAAGAAGTTTTGTTGGGACTCCCAGGACTAGGCCCTCAGGAAGTTTCCTCAACTCACCGCCAACCAAGACGAATGCGTTTGAGGTAGCCGGGCTGGTAAGGGCCGTCTCCAAGCCGAGTTCCTTGCTCAACTCCACCCCCCAAGGAACTCGAGTGATGAAAGCATCTGCTCCCTCATCGACTGGTCGGCCCAAGAAGTCGGAGGTCAGGATCTTGCCCCCTAAACGTGGCGATCTTTCCAAAAGGATTGCCTCGATATCTGGTGACTGTCGCCGGATCTCACGGAAAGCTGTCAGCCCCGCAATCCCACCTCCGATGACGATTACTCGTTTGCTCATGGTGCCGGTGAATCCGCTTGCAGGCCTTCATTGTGAATTAGCTCAACCAACTGCTCCAAGATTGCTGGGTCAGTCTCTGGTAACACTCCGTGACCCAGATTGAAGATATGACCCGGTTGGCCGCCCGCCGCCTTGAGTACCTCGCGGGCCTCTTTCTCTACAACAGACCATTCAGCTAAACACAGAGTGGGGTCGAGATTCCCCTGAATAGCCGTGTCGGGTCCCACTCTTCGGCGTACTTCATCGAGAGGCACCCTCCAGTCGGCACCCACCACGTCCGCACCCGCTTCGCTCATCAACGACAAGATTTCGGCCGTGCCGACCCCGAAATGCGCACGCGGAACTCCAAGGTCCGCGAGTTCATCAAACACTCTTTGACTATGAGGAAAAACAAAATTCGTGTAGTCCTTTGCCGACAAGGCACCGGCCCATGAATCGAACAACTGAACAGCGCTTGCGCCCGCCAGAACTTGTGAACGCATGCTCGCGATAGCTATGTCTGTTAGGCGCGACATCAACTTATGCCAAATACTTGGCTCTGAGTGCATGAGCGACTTAGTTCTTTGGTGGGTGCGAGATGGTTGGCCTTCGATGAGGTAACTCGCCACCGTAAATGGCGCGCCAGCGAACCCTATGAGTGGCACCTCAAGATGGTGGGTCAATATGTTGATCGTCTCCAGAACGTAGGGGGTGTCGACCGGTGGTTCGAGACTCCGCAAACGTTGGAGGTCGGTTTTCGTTCTGAAGGGCTCATTGACGGTTGGTCCTACACCTGGAACGACATCGATCTCAAATCCCACAGCGTTGACGGGGACAACTATGTCAGAAAATAATATTGCGGCATCGACCCCATAGCGGCGCACGGGCTGCAAGGTGATTTCAGCCGCAAGGGACGCGTCTTGGATCGCATCGAGAATGCTGCCCTGCCCACGAATTTCCCGATATTCGGGCAAGGAGCGGCCAGCTTGACGTTGGAACCACACGGGGACATGCCGTACTTCCTGGCGCCTGCACGCTTGCAAGTAGGGAGTTTCGCTTAGTGAATGGCTTGGGTGGTCTGTTGGAAGCGGCATTTCAACTTTGACGCTACCGGCTGGAAACCAGTGTCGATCTGAAATAAGTCTGTCGAGAACGGTATGCTGGTCTGTTCTCTAAACCGGTGATTTACGAGTGACACATCCCGAAATCGCAGCTGAACAAGCACACATTGACCGGGCACACCTTCTGCTCGACCGAGCACGAGACCGCGCGCGCAAACTGCGTGGAATGGTCGAAGTTGGCAGGGGGGGAACAACGCAGGCTCGCTACGAACGAGATGTGATTGAAGGAAGTGTTCAAAATCGATTGGGCCAGCTTCAGTTAGGTTCAGCATCGTTGATATTCGGCCGAATCGATTTAGACAGCGAGGATCGCTTCCATATTGGGAGGCTGGCAGTCGCAGATGAACGGCAGGAACCAGTCGTCGTGGATTGGCGAGCTCCCGTAGCCGAACCCTTTTACAGAGCGACTGGACGCGATCCCATGGGGCTAATTCGTCGTCGTCACTTTGTTAGTCGTGGACGGGAACTGCTGGACATTGAGGACGAACTATTCGATCTTGACCAACTTGACGACGGATTCCAAGGGCATGGCGCATTACTTGCAGCACTTGACCAGAACCGTGATGGCCAGCTACGGGACATCGTCGCCACCATCCAAGGTGAGCAAGACGAGATTATTCGTGATTCGCTCAAAGGGATGCTTATCGTCCAGGGTGGACCGGGAACTGGCAAAACCGTTGTGGCTCTCCACCGAGCGGCCTATCTGTTATATACCTACCGCTTTCCACTTGAAGGTCAGGGTGTTCTCGTCGTTGGCCCAAATCGACTCTTTTTGCGGTATATCGAACAAGTGCTTCCAAGCCTCGGTGAAGCGGGCGTTTATTTGACCGTGCTAGCTGATTTGCTAGGGGATCTTTTCGGTGATGTTCGGGTGACACTTCCCGATCGTCCAGAATCGGCGGCGGTAAAAGGACAGGAACAAATGGTTTCTTTGGTCGCTAACGCGATTAAGGATCGAGAGCGGCCACTCAGAGAAGATCTTACGGTTGGTTTCGGTCTTGTTCGATTGCGCATCACCGTTTCTGAAAGCCGACAGATCATTCGAGAGGCCAGACGTCGTTACAGGCGACATAATGCGGCGCGCAACTACGTAGAAAACGAGTTTTTTGCCACGTTGGCGCGATCACATCACTCCGAACCCGATCCAGAAAATGTTCAATATCGCCTGCGTCGTGATCCCAAGATCTCGGAAGCTCTCGAACGCATGTGGCCCGTTCTAACGCCAGCGCAGTTGCTCAGAGATCTGTTTGGCTCCAAGGCCCTTCTCGGATCGGCCGCCACTGAATTATTAACCGAAGCTGAGTGGCTGACCCTGTTTCGCTCTCGAGGCGAATCACTTTCTGAATACC
>JASMKJ010000566.1 GCA_030749275.1 Acidimicrobiales bacterium | reverse complement strand
GAAGAACCTGAGCTATTTGATGAGGACTTGTCGGTTCGTATCGTTGAGATGCTTGAAGATGCCATCGAGGTTGAGAGCCAGTTCGCAGAAGATGTGTTGTCGGGGGGAGTCGCGGGCATGTCGACCGCTGATACACGAACCTATTTAGAGTTCGTCGCCGATCAACGTCTAGCTCAGCTCGGTTTACCCAAGCGGTATGGAGCAAAGAACCCGTTCGACTTCATGGAACTCCAAGACGTTCAAGAGCTAACGAACTTCTTCGAGCGAACAGTGGCCGCTTACCAACATGGCGTCGAGGGCGACGTCGCATTTGATGAGGACTTTTAGAAATAAAAGTCAAAGGCTCAAGGCGTCTGTGGTCGAAACTCAGTCGTTCAAGAAAACGTCAAGCAACTGATTGACGGCCGATGCGGGCGTGGTCTCGCCCGCTCTGACCTGCGATTCCAACTGAGGCAGCAGAGTTCTCACCGTTGGGTGACCCCTCAGCCCATCAATCAATCGGTCATCGAGCATTGACCACATCCATCGGACGTTCTGCTGTTCTCTTCGCTGTTCAAGCTCGCCTGCGTCGCTCAGAATGCGCCGGTGCTCTTCCACCCTCGCCCATAGCTCAACAACCCCAGCGCCCGTCAGGCCGGCACAGGTGAGGACTGGAGGACTCCAGAGAGGCGAGGCGGGCGCTGTGAGATGTAAGGCAAGTTCGTACTCACGAGCTGCTGCTGCCGCCGCATGAGCGTTGGCTCCGTCCGCTTTGTTAACAGCAATCATGTCAGCCAGCTCCAAGATGCCTTTCTTAATTCCCTGTAGTTCATCCCCCGCACCCGGAAGCATGAGAACTAAGAAGAAATCGACCATGTCCGCAACTACAGTCTCGCTTTGGCCGACTCCAACTGTTTCCACTAAAACCACGTCAAAGCCTGCTGCCTCACAGACCAACATTGTTTCGCGTGTCATCCGAGTTACACCGCCGAGCTCGCCCGATGTTGGTGACGGCCGAACAAACGCTAAAGGATCATTTGAAAGCATCGTCATGCGAGTCTTGTCACCCAGAATGGAGCCCCCTGACCGGGACGATGTGGGATCCACCGCCAACACAGCGACGCGCCGGCCTTGGTCCGTGAGGGTTTTTCCTAACGTCTCAATAAAGGTACTTTTCCCCACTCCAGGCACCCCGGTAATACCGATGCGATGGGACGAGCCAGAGAGAGGCAACAGCTCAGTTAGCAGACCCTGGGCCATCTCACGGTGTTCAGGCAAGCTGCTCTCGATCAGCGTGATAGCGCGCCCCAACGAAGCCCTGTCGGCTGACCGCACTCCCTGCAGGAGAGTCGAAATGGAAGGTATAGGTTCCACAACCCCGAGGGTACAGGGCGCTGAGAGGCTGGCTCCTAGCTCATTTATCTGTTGACGAATTCTGACTTATGGAGTCACCATGAGTAACTTGATAAAGGACCGGTAAAGCGAGAACTCATGGGCTTAAGGAAACGCATAGCGCAGCAAACAGGCAGTCGACCTCACCCAGTAGAGAAGTTCCTAGAACCCGACGAAAAGGTCAAGTGGATTCTCCCCGCCCAAGGCGGTCTTCACCCTTTCACGATGTTGTTTTTCGCTGTGTTCATTCTTGTAGCAGTCTTGGTGTTTGACCCCAGTTCTTTCATCATGGGTATGACTATTTCCATCGTTGTATTCGCCGTAGTCGCGGTACTCACCACCGCTCGCTATCGCGTGATCGCAATCACTGCTGACGACGTGTTGCTCTTGAAGGCACGAGGCTGGCGGCCAGCTAAACCGGTTGGATTTATCAGTCGCACACCGCGCACTTCGAAGTTCGATGTACGTGGCCAGTTTTGGTCACAAATCGAGATCGCAGGAGAGAAGCTCTGGGTCCACAAGCGATTTCAAGCAAAGCTGGATGAAGCAGACTCAACGCTTGGTCGGGGAACTGCCAAAGCCGCATCCAGCGCCGTCTACCGAGCTA
>JASMKJ010000565.1 GCA_030749275.1 Acidimicrobiales bacterium | reverse complement strand
GAGTGACATTTGTTGGGCCCTGCAGGTAGGTAAGGTCCTCTGCGGTCTTTTCCATTCCCGTGTGTAGATAGCCGATGATCGGCTTCGAGCGCAGAACTGTTTCGCCTTGTAGCTCCATCGTGACGCGAAGTACACCGTGGGTCGAGGGGTGTTGCGGACCCATATTGATGATCATTCGTTCATCGTCCGGATCTACGACAGCGGCGCGTTCTTCTGCTTCAGTTTCAGACATTCTGAGAACGGCATCGCGATTGCGAAGGTGATCCAATGTTGTCATCTTCCATCCACCGCCTTGAACTGGACGGGGATTCGCCCCATTGAAAAATCTTTGCGCAGTGGGTGCCCTTCCCAGCCATCTGGTAACAGAATCGGGGTGGGGTCGGGGTGGCCTTCGAATTGCACACCGAACATGTCGGTTGTTTCTCTTTCCATCGCTTCTGCGCCTGGGTGAATATCGCTGATACTGGCGATTGTGGGCGACGTTTCAGGAATTTGGACTCTGATTCTGATGCGTCGCGATGCTTGGACATCAAGCAAATTGACTACTACTTCAAAGCGTTCAAAAGGAACGGTTGATGGCAGCACGCGTGTGTTGTTGCCGAGGTGGTCAGCGCCACAGAGGTCAACGCAAACTTCATATCCGTCATCTCTCAATTCTTGAATTAATTGTTGGTAGCCATCTACCTGAGTGTGAAGAACTGTTTGGCCATGACTCTGCGTGACGGGACGCCCATGGAGAGTTTCGGGACCCTCCTCAAGCTCTGTTGCTTCCTCGTTTACGCCGGTTTCGTCGTCAGACAGTCCGGTTGTTTCAGTCATAGAGCCCTCCAGTCCGAATAACAACCGGTTCTGGCTGGGCATCTACCGCGTGTTCGTGCCCCAATTCAATTTCTGCTCCTCTCCCTGTCACATCACGTCTTTGAGTGAGTTCACCTGTGCGAATCTTTTCGTGGAGCGCAAGGATCGCGTGCAGCAAGGTCTCTGGGCCCGGTGGGCATCCAGGAGCGTAAATGTCAACCGGAACTACTTGGTCCACCCCTTGCACGATCGCGTAGTTGTTGAACATGCCGCCACTCGAGGCGCAAACACCCATGCTGATAACCCATTTGGGTTCCATCATCTGGTCGTATATTTGTCTGAGGACGGGCGCCATTTTCTGGCTTACTCGTCCAGCAACAATCATGAGATCCGCTTGCCTGGGTGAAGCTCGGAATGTTTCCATTCCATAGCGCGCCATATCGTAGTGAGCTGTGCCTGTCGCCATCATTTCGATCGCGCAACATGCAAGACCAAAGGTGGCAGGCATCAGGCTTCGCCGACGCGCCCACTTGACAAGCTCTTCTACGGGAGCGGTGATGATGTTGTGACCCAGGCCTGCTAAGCCGTCATCTCCAAGCCCGAGTTTGTGTTTGATGTCCGATAGGTCCGCCATTAGGCCGCCTCAGAGTCGTCGGTGGCATCCGCCAATTCAATTCGACCTTCTAAGCCAACTTTTCGAATGGTGGATTCTGTGGTTCGCTCAGGGCTGGTGGCCGGTGTTAGCGTTCGACGCCCGGGACCCCAGTTCAGGCCGCCTTTCGCCAGTTCGTATACGAACGAGAGAAAGAAAATTCCGGCGAAAATAGTCATGGCGACCAGACCGAAAAGACCGAGTTCGTCGTTCGCTACGGCCCATGGATAGAGGAAGACGATCTCAATGTCGAACATGATGAAAAGCATCGCCACTAGGTAGAACTTGACTGGGAATCGTTCGGGTATGGCTACCTGATCTGTAATGCCACATTCGTAGGCTGATCTTTTGGCGACGGTGTCTCGTTCCGGGGCCAAGAGGCGAGAGGCGATGATGCTGAGGAGGACGAAAAGAACCCCGAGTATTCCGAGGGTTAGAACCGGGAGATACTGCTCCATCTCAATTTGCCCCTTCCCCTATTCAGTTCCTGCCGCTTCCCGGACAGCCCAAATGGCTTGATCCCGTCGGTGGAGGTGATAGCAACCTAGACCAAAAAGCAAACCTGAGAAGATGGCGAAAAGAGCAGGTCGCAACCTGAGGTTGCCTTGGTCTCTGACCATCACAACTGTGTAAATCGGCGCCGCGTCGTCTAGCACTGCTTCTGGTAAGAGAACTTTTCCGTCGACGTCGAGTTTGTTGGGATCAATATCTGGTGTGGGTTTGTATGGTTGCAGTTGCACTACCGCGTAGTGAGGTCGGCCTCTGCTCGGAATGAAGTATTGAGTTACTGCATTGTCTGGTAGCCCCAAAGGTCGATAGCGTTCGCCGCCAATTCGCATGACTCGATGAACCTGGTAATCGGTTGCTGCGCTAAATAGGCAGGTATTCACGGTTTCCAAGCGACGAGGGTCCGCGTCGTTGCAAACAACTGCCGCGTCTGCGGTTGCCCGAGCGTCGGCTTCGATAACGACTTCCCAGCCGCTACCGGGAGTCGTGTCCACGTCATTCGATAGTTCTTGGACGAGCTCAATGGGTACCGCTTCGGGATTGGTACTGACGTGAGTTACTTCCCATGTCGGGCCGTGGCCGACCCAGCCGATACCAAAGAACCACCAAACGATTCCCATTAAGAGCATCCAGGCCCATAACCCCGTCCATGCGACCAGAAAGCCCAACCTAAGACCAAGGTTGGTCGCCAATACCATGTACACCGAACCGCACAGAACGAGGATCGCGAGAAGAACTGCCAAATAGCCAGTTAGAACTGGGTCCCAGCCGACTAAAGCGATGAGATTCATTGGTTGTCCTTCGTCGTGTGCAACTCTGCGAACTGCACCGTTGACTGTTCGGCTGCATCCAAGCTGCGTTCATACTCTGAAATAGCGCGGATTTCTTGTTGGGAAAGCACCCGCCCAAATCCGGGCATGCCATAGTTGCCGAGTCGAGCAAATTCTCCGTACGCCACGTTGTCAGCAGCGCCGGAAGTGATGAAGGCTATTTGATCTTCGATATCGGGGAACAAGCGTTTGAGGCTTACGTCGTTGAGCGCTGGTCCGTAGCGTCCTGAGCCTGGTGGCCCCGGTAGCACTTCGACTTCACCGCCATTGTTTGGTAACTGAGCGGGTCCTCGCGCGGGCCATCGAGGTGTATGGCACCGAGCGCAGTGCAGTTCAAACAACACTTGACCTTCAGATTTCTCTGGGTTGCGTTTCATTTCCTGTTGCTTTGCGGCTGCTGCTTGTTCTTGGACCTCCTCGTCGGAGAGTCGTTCTCTCCAAAGCCAGGCAATGAGGTTGTCAATTTCTTGTGACGTTAGCGGGCCGCCGCCGGGTAGTCCCCATGCGGGCATTACTCCTCGGCCGTAGTTCAAGATCTGTCGTACTTCGTCGACTTCGTCAAGATTTTCGGCGTCGGTATCAAACCGGCTAAATACGGTGTCCAAGGCTGGTGCACGCCATGTTGTCTTGACAATGTAGGTGTCCGCGTCGCTGAACTGATTCCCTATATCCAGCACTACCGGCGCGTAGTTTGCTCCACCTAGATCGGCACCGTGGCACACGACGCATTCGAGTTCCTCAGCAAGCCGTTCGCCTGCGGCAGCGGCACGCTGGCCGAATCCAACTTCTGCGCCGGCACGTCGACCACCTTCGCGCAGCCAATAGATGGGCAGTAC
>JASMKJ010000564.1 GCA_030749275.1 Acidimicrobiales bacterium | reverse complement strand
GGCCTTGGAATGAGTTTTAGTCAAAAACTCCAAGTGCTTGACATTCTTTCTGAAGTTTCAATGCCTTACGCGTTTAGCCTAGTTAACTCCCATAACGTGGCTGTCCGTCTTGCTCGACACGGAACCGAGGACCAAAGAGATCGGTTTTTGTCGGATCTGTTGTCGGGCAACAAGCTGGGATCAAGCGCCCTCACTGAACCCAACGCCGGCAGTGACTTCTCTTCCATTACGACTCAAGCCAGTCCAGAAGAAGGTGGCTGGCGCTTGAGTGGCGAGAAAGCTTGGATCACAAACGCCGCTAGTTCCACAGTCATCGTCGTCTATGCGCAAACCGATCCTGGTTCGCGAGCTCGGGGCATCGCCTCATTTCTTATCGACGGGACTAAAGAGGGGTTTGAACGAGTTGAGCCTTACGACCTGATTGGTAGCCATGCAATCGGGACGGCCGGTTTCAAGCTCAACAGCTACTTTGCATCAGATGCTGATCTGTTAGCCCCCGCGGGGGAAGGATTCTCTGCTGCGTTAGCAACAATCAACGAGGCGAGGACTTATGTTGCTTCGATGTGTTGCGCAATGGTCGAAGCTTCACTTCGATCATCTGTGGACTACACATCCCAAAGGGAGACCTTTGGAAGACCGGTGATCGAACATCAGGGGCTTTCGTGGCAATTGGCTCACGTAGCGAATCAACTTGAAGCAGCGAGGGCTCTGACTACAAAGGCGATCACGGCTTTAGAACAAGGCGATAGTGACGCAGCCATTCTTCCGGCCGCTCACGCGAAAAAGTTTGCTACGGAGTTCGCCGAACCAGCTCTTGCAGCTTGCGCTCAGGCTATGGGTGCCAATGGCTTGAAAGAAGAGTTCCTTCTCGGGCACAGACTTACCGCGGCGCGGATCGCCAACTACGTTGATGGTTCAACTGAAATTATGACCGATCGGATAGCGAAGTCCCTACGCAAGACCTACACCTAGCCGAAATGCCCTCGGCACAGGGATAGATACAGCCAATTAATCCAAGGAAACGAGATGTCTGAAACACCCACCACACCTAAAGATGCCGCAGAGCTAACTGCTTTAGCTAACGCCGCGGCAGCAAGCTCTATTTCCTTCGATGACGTTGCTGACTTTGAGAGAGCGCGGAAAGGATTGATCGCTACCCTGCCCGGCGCCCAGGTTTCAGTTGATGATCAGGTTGTTTGGGACTGCGCTCGGTATGACTTTCTACGCGACAACCAAGAGCCACCAGATACTGTCCATCCGGGTCTTTGGCGCCAAGGACGCCTCAATGCAATTCATGGCCTCTTTGAGGTAATGGACGGCGTCTGGCAAGTGCGCGGGTACGACATTTCAAACTTGACACTCATCGCGGGGAACTCTGGGTGGATTCTGGTTGACGTATTGACCACAGCCGCAACGGCAGAAGCATGCTTAAAGCTTGCCAACGAACATCTCGGGGAAAGGCCCGTTAAGGCGGTCATTTACACCCATTCTCATGCGGATCACTTCGGAGGGATTTTGGGAGTCACGAACACCGAGGCGGTGGCGCGAGGCGACGTGCGAATCATTGCTCCTGAGGGTTTTCTGGATGAAGTGGTCAACGAAAATGTCATTGCAGGTGCAGCCATGGCCCGCCGCGCTATGTATCAGTTTGGTCTCTTCCTACCTCCGGGACCTCAAGGGCACGTCGACAACGGCCTCGGCAAGGCTTTGCCCTTGAGCCCATCGGGCCTCATCGCTCCAACCGAGATCATCGATAGAACAGGGATCGAACTGGAAGTCGACGGTGTTCGCGTGATCTTTCAAAACACTCCCGATGCAGAAGCCCCTGCAGAAATGAACTTTTGGTTTCCAGATCTTCGTCTACTTTGCATGGCCGAAAACTGCACCCACAACATGCACAATGTTTGCCCGATCAGGGGTGCGCAGACCCGCGACGCGCTCGCGTGGTCGAAGTACATAAATGAAGCCTTGGATCTTTGGGGCGACCGATCCGACGTCATGATCGCAACACATCATTGGCCCCGTTTCGGCTCCGACGATTTGAAGGAGTTTCTAGTCAAACAGCGGGATGTTTATCGATGGATGCACGATCAGACAATGCGATTGGCGAACCGCGGTTGGACACCGGCCGAGATCGCCGAAGTTCTGGAACTCCCGGACTGCTTTTCTTCGGACTCACACGTTCAGGGTTATTACGGAACAGTGAGTCACAACGTTAAGTCCGTATACAACAAATACCTGGGTTGGTATGACGGCAACCCGGCACATCTGAACCCCTATCCGCCGGTTGAAAGCAGCAAGAGATACGTGGAGTTCA
>JASMKJ010000563.1 GCA_030749275.1 Acidimicrobiales bacterium | reverse complement strand
CCTGCTTTGGTAGAACGCGCTTCGAGGGAATTTGGGACAAGTGAAGCGATTTCTGACGGTGATGTGAGTCTCGATTTCTCCGAACTGGGCCGGCGGATCGATCGTGCTTCAGCTTCCCTAGTCGCTTCAGGGATTAGTCCAGGGGACCGAGTTGCAGTGTGGGCACCCAATTCTTGGGAGTGGGTGGTAGCGGCTATGGCGGTCTTTGGTGCTGGCGCGGTTCTTGTCCCTGTGAACACGCGTTTCAAGGGCCGGGAAGCAGCCTTCGTCCTACAAAAAGCCGAGGTGAAAATTCTCTTTACAGTCGTGGGTTTCTTAGGAAACGACTACGTGACCGAGTTGAGCGAGTCGGGCGAAACGGTCGAATCGTTAGAGGATGTCGTGATCCTTCGCGGAGACGTACTAGAAGGAACGGTTTCTTTCCAAGACTTCCTTGACCGAGGCGGTGACGCTGACCAGAGCGAAGCGCGAGATCGCGCATCACGGGTCCAGGGGTCCGACTTAGGTCTAATCATGTTCACATCGGGCACCACGGGCGTTCCCAAGGGTGTGATGGTCGAACAAGGACCTATTATTCGCGGGTTTAGTCACTATGCACGCGAACTGGGGATGCGCCAGGGCGACAGGATGTTGATCGTCAATCCTTTCTTTCACGCCTTTGGGTTCAACGGAGCTATCAACCCGTGCTTTATTCACGGGGCAACGATGCTACCGCACCCAATTTTCGATGTGCCAGCCGTATTGCAGCGTATTCAAGATGACAAAGTCACTGTGTTTCCTGGTCCCCCCGCAATCTTTCAAGGGTTGATCAATTACAAAGACCTTGACCGCTACGACATCTCGTCACTGCGGTCGGCGGTGACAGGAGCGGCAAGTATCCCGGTTGAAACTGTGGTTGATATGAGAGATCTCTTGGGTTTCGACACTGTCGTCACTGCCTACGGGATGACGGAAACCCATGGCCTGGTAACTATATGCGCTGCCGATGACCCGCCCGAAGTGGTGGCTACAACCAGTGGGAAAGCTTTACCCGGAATCGAGCTGAAGCTAATCGATGACGATGGAGACGAAGTAGTAGTGGGCCAGCCAGGCGAATTACTAGTCAAGGGATATGCGGTGATGCGCGGATACCTTGATGAGCCGGAACAAACAGCAGAAACTATCGACCGAGACGGATGGATGCGCACAGGCGACATCTGCGTGATGAACTCAGCAGGCTATATCGATATCACCGACCGGAAAAAAGACATGTTCATTAACGGTGGTTTCAACACGTATCCCGCCGAAATAGAAAGCACGATGCTTGAACATGACGGCGTCGGGCAGGTCGCGGTAATCGGAGTTCCAGACGAACGGCTCGGTGAAGTCGGCGCCGCTTTCGTTGTTGCTGCACCGACTGGTGCACCCGACCTAGATGAGCTAGCGCAATGGTGCAAGAAAGAGATGGCGAACTACAAGGTGCCCCGCTACTTCTGGATCGTCGACGAACTACCACTCAACCCTTCGAACAAGGTTTTGAAGACAGAACTGCGGGAAAAGGCGGCAACCCTCCTTGCCTGAGAGTCCACCTGCTTGGCGTAGCTGACCGACTAGGCCCTGCTAGTTAAGGAAGTCTGGGTTCTCGGCGAGGATCTTGTCATAGATAGGTTGGTAGCTAAACCATCCGGCCAAATGACTACCGATTTGAGTTGCCGTGGTCCGGGCCACATCTTCACGAATTGGTATTGGTGTGCCCGCCGCTTCAGCCAATAGTTGACTTTGGCAGGTTCGTTCCATTGTGATGAACCACCACGCGGCCTCATCAACTGTGTGGCCCACGGTCAGCAAGCCGTGATTCTTCAAAATGACGGCTTTCTTGTCTCCCAAAGCGGCACCTATACGGTCTCCTTCATCAGTCTCCAATACCACACCGGTGAAGTCATCAAATAGAGCGTGATCTTCGAAAAAGGCGCAGGAGTCCTGGGTCAACGGATCTAACAAACGCCCCAGACTTGACCAGGTCTTGCCATACAGAGAGTGAGTATGTGCAGCTGCGATGACATCCGGTCTTGCTTTGTGGACGCGGCTATGGATGGCGAATGCCGCCTGGTTCAGAGGATGGCGACCTTCGACGATGTTGCCGTCGTGGTCGACGAGCAGAAGATCGGAAGCTTTTATGTGGGCAAACGGGACACCAAACGGATTCACCCAGAAGTGATCCTCTAACTCGGGATCGCGCGCAGTCACGTGACCGGCCAGCCCCTCTTCGAAACCAAACTTAGAGAAAACGCGAAATACGGACGCCAAACGTTCCTTTCTGTGGTGCCTCTCCTGTTCGATTGAGTCGAACGTCGGAGCTGCAGGGATCATTTGATCGATGGTTTCTATAGGTTCCGTGGTATCGGTCATACAGTCGAGCTTAGAAGTTACTCAGGGGACCCGCATCTGTTCTGTTTGTTGGTTCTGGAGTTGGGTATCGTGAACGACCACACCAATGTCGACGATAGGGGAGTCGGTGACCGGACTTGGCGCCTTTAGTGGTATTCGCGTAATCGAACTTACTGAAGGAATAGCAGGTCCCTACGCTGCACGTTTTCTGGCTGACCAGAGTGCCGACGTCATCAAAGTTGAGAGCATCGAAGGCGATAGCTACAGGAGTGACCCAGGTTTCCAGGTGCTCAACAGAAATAAGCGATCCGTCGTGGTTGAGGACGACAGCGAGCTGCTGAAGACAGCGGATGTAGTCATTGTCAGCAACGCGGCCGAAGCTGACCGGGCACGTTCGGTTGCTCCAGGTTCGGTGATTGTCGCGATGCCCACCTGGGGATCAGCCGGACCCATGAGCGGCGAGAGCGGTTCATGGCAGCAGGTGGCCGCGGCAACAGGCATCGCGTGGAACCAAGTGAGTTGGACCGAAGGACCCGTACACGTGGTGTTGCCATTGGCTTCTTATGGTGCAGGCATGTTGGGCGCGCTCGCTGTCGCCGCCGGCCTGTATGCCCGCGAGGCTCATGGTTCAGCTCCTACCTATGAGGTTTCTGAAGTTGCGGGTTCCGGAGTGATGCAAGTAGGCGACTTTTGGTCACCTGAGATCCCTAAAGAAAGAGACGGGGCGAGTCCTCTTGGCCCGGCCGGACGTGCCCCTGCGTACCGCCCGTTTCGGGCGGCCGACAACAGTTGGTTCTTCGTAGCCTGCGGCACCTACCGTTTTTACCGGTCGATGCTTGAAGCTATTGAGCGCTTAGATCTGCTCGACGATCCTCTCCTACCGAACCCTCCATGGGGTCTTATTGAGCCTGACCCACTTGCGCACATAACCCCCATCCTTGAGCACGCGTTTATGAGTCGCTCACGTAACGAATGGATAGAGACCCTCCGGAAGCACGATGTTCCCTGTCAGCCGATTCAGACGCGAGAAGAATTTCTCGGATCAGACCTTGCGAAGAGAAATCAGTTGATTCAAAGCATCGATCATCCA
>JASMKJ010000562.1 GCA_030749275.1 Acidimicrobiales bacterium | reverse complement strand
AACGTTTCCCAAACTTGACGCGGACATGATTCTTTGGCTTACCGTCGGCTCAGAGGGCATTGGTATTGGTAACCCTTATGGAGCTACAGACCGGCCGGGAGGAGCACACATCTCGGGTGCGACTGGGGCGAACATGCCGGGCTTTGGCGGTTCGCTCACGGAATACAAAGTTTATTCAGTGGCTAGATACATCCGCGAAGTGGTGAGTGGTGAGGAATTAAGCGACGAGGAAGTCGCTACTCGTGATGCCGAGTGGGAAGAGCTCGGTGGTGGGAAAGACACGGGCGGCGGTGACCACGGTGGCGGTCATTAACTTGATTCCTGTCTGGGTGCGCTAAACATACTCTCCAGCGTCACATTCGGACGGAGGGAACCCCACCGATGTCTATGCGTCTTTCGACGGAAGTCTTAGTAATCGGGGCAGGACCCGCCGGTGCCGCAGCGGCATATTGGACAGCTAAATCAGGACGCATGGTTGTTTTGTTAGAGAAGGACACGATGCCCCGCGACAAGGTTTGCGGGGATGCCTTAACTCCGAAAGCCGTCGGGCATCTAAACGAAATGCAAATCGATGTCGACAGGACCACTTTTCACCGACATCACGGTCTGCGAATGACAGCAGATGGTCAAAGCATCGAACTGCGGTGGCCAACTGACCATGATCACCCCAGCCACGGCTTGGTCATTAGACGTCGGTGTCTTGATGAATTGTTGATCAATCACGCGGGTGACGCTGGAGCTCAGGTTTGGACAGGAGTTGAGGTGACTGAACCCATTATTGAGCACGGTCATCTACGTGGATGCCATGCATTGGGTTCAGGAAAGGGAACCGGGCCTGGTGGAAAGATCGAAGTTCGCGCGCGCTTCGTCGTCATAGCAGATGGGCCGCTCTCTCCTTTTGGGAGGGCTCTCGGAACCGCCCGAACGAGGCAATACGCTCAAGGAGTCGCGATGCGCGGTTATTTTCCGAGCCCACAACACAATGACGACATAATTGAGTCGGTCTTTGATCTGCGGGACAGTGCCGGGCAACAGCTGCCCGGGTACGGCTGGGTGTTCCCTGTGGGTGATGGGACAGTCAATACCGGGGTTGGACTGCTCAGCCACCATCACGGTAATGACCCCCGATCCATCCAAGAGCTATTTCAGGAATGGATGACCCAAATACCTGAATTCTGGGAAGTCGACATCGAAAATAGTGAAGGTGAACCTGAAGGGGGCCGCCTGCCAATGGGAGCTTCGGTTCGGCCGAGGTCAGGACCAAATTGGGTTGTCGTTGGAGATGCTGCAGGGAGCGTAAACCCGTTTAACGGTGATGGGATAGAGCCAGCTCTGAGCAACGGGAGGCTTGCAGCCTCGGTGATCGATCAAGCAATCGAGAGTGGTGATGGTCTGGAACTGCGTCAGTACGAGAAGCAACTGATCTCGAAATACGACCACTACTACCGACTTGGTCGACTGGCCACTAAGGCGTTGGGGCGACCGGGGTTGATGAGGCGCTTTACTCGTCTTGGGATTCAGTCCAGAGTCTTAACAGAACTGGTAATGAGAATTTCGACAAACCTCGTCAACAACGATGCAGGTGGCACCGAATCTGTTTACGAAATCGGGAAAGTCGTTGCGCGCCTGATCCCGGACCGTGATTAGTTACCTTCAGCTATTTTCAACGCCCACAGCACTTTCTTGAAACCAAGAGACTAACTATTTGTCGGACTTCTATTGGTCATCGAACACTAAATCAAGTAATTGGTCAGGCGGTAGATCGTCTAATGCTTCATACCGAGCGTACGCTCCGGAAAAGTCGAGAGACTTGACTAAAGGATTAGGAACGACCACAGTTCGAAGCCCCGCGGCCATCGCTGCCTTCAAACAATTCGGGCTATCTTCAATCACTACTGCGGAGTCCGCGTTCACGCCGAGCAGACCTAGCGCTCGAACGAAAACGTCCGGCGCCGGTTTCGAGACACCACCGACGTCATCTCGGCATACAACATGGGTGAATCTTTCATACAGCCCGAACCTCTTAAGGTGTCGATCAACCCAGTTGTGCGGTGAACTCGAGCCCACGGCCATGACGATGCCTCGACGGTCAGCTGCTTCCAGAAGTTCCAGTACTCCCGGGAGGATCGGTTGAGATTCGGTCATTTCGTTCTTGATCTGTTGCCGTTCCTCAAGTACCGAATCATGGTCTATGGAGTGACCTAGTCGATGTTCCAGTTCTTTCACCCAGGTCGATTTGCGGTCCGTTCCCATCCCTTGAAGCCACCAGTCCATTGGAAATTCGACGCCGTGGCGTGCCCATATTTGGGCGGTTGATTCGAAGGCAGGGCTCTCGGTGTCAATGATCGTTCCATCAAAGTCGAGTATCAAAGCCTGTGTGGGCACGGTTAGCGCAGCGCTCCAATAGCCGCTTGGACTAGAGCATCCACCGTCTGTTTCTCGGCGATTGCCGCGACTTCAAGTCCGTTCGTGCGACATTCCTGTGCTGTGGTTGGCCCGATCACAACGATTTTCGAATTAATCACTCCCTCGGTTTGTTCAAGATGGCCGTTGACGGCCGATGGTGAAGCGAACGTCACCAAATCAGCATTAATTGCTCGTTCGACAAGTTCGCTGCTAAGCGACGGGAACACCGTGCGGTACGCCGCTACCTGGTCCACTTCCCAACCCTTTTCCTCTAGGCCTCGACACAAATCGCTCCGGCCTTCCGAAGCCATTGGTATCAGGACTCGGTCGTCGGGGCCGGCGTGAGGAAAAGCTTCCGCGAGTGCAGATCCGTCGTGTTGCTCTGGGACTAGATTCGGTTCTCGTTTCAGTTCAGCAACGACCTTGGCGGCAGTTGTTGGCCCTACGGTCGCGATTTTCAGGTCAGAGAATTTCTTGAGAACTCCTCGGCGCGCTGCGCGCGCCATTAACGCCGCAACTGCATTAGTGGAAGTAAACGCGATCCATGTGAACCGTCCTAGTCTTAGAAGCGCGTCATCAAGAGGTTGACCTCCATCCAATGGTGGGACGATCGCGATTGCAGGAGCGGCTATCACGTCAGCACCAACCTCAACAAAAGCCGCAACGAGATCGGCGTTCTGATGAGACGCTCTAGTAACTACAACTGACTTTCCTTTAAGGGGCTCGGTACTCAAGCGTTGTCTCCACCTTTGTCGAGCAGGTTGTACCCTCCGCTTGCCAATAACTCTTGTGCCGTTTGGGCTCCCAACAGTATGGGGTCCTGGCCCTCGTGTTTTGTTCGCAGGACCGTGCTTCCGTCTACAGATGCAAGAACGGTGTCCAGGTATAGGGTGTCTTCTTCTTCGTATGCGTAAGCACCGACGGGAAGTTCGCATCCGCCGCCGAGTTCTGCGAGATACGAGCGTTCTGCTGTGACACACCGGCCAGTTAGGTTGTGAACAATTTGAGAGAGTGACTCGACTGTTTGGTGGTCATCGTCTCGACATTCGATGGCGATAGCGCCCTGCCCTACTTGTGGGACCATTAGGTCAGGTTCAAAGATTTGATCTGCAAGCTCAGTCAAGTCAAGGCGATCAAGGGCTGCCATCGCAACAACTACAGCATCAACCTCGTCCCCTTGTGCTATCTCCACTCGAGTTTTGATGTTGCCACGCAGGCCAACGAAGTTGAGGTCGGGTCGCAGATTGAGGAGTTGCACACGCCGACGAGCCGATCCTGTGGCGATGACTCCGCCCTCGGGAATATGGTCAAGATGGTTGCCTATAAGGGCGTCGCTCGGGTCTCCTCGTTCTAGAAAACCAACCAGGTTCAGACCGGCAGTCGGTAGCGACCGGAGATCTTTGGCACTGTGTACTGCCGCGTCTGCACGCCCTTCTAAAACCGCTCTTTGAACTTCCTTAACAAAGACCCCCTGACCTGCCATGTCCTGAATCTGTCGGCTCTGGTCTCGGTCGCCTTCAGTGGTGACCAACAGGAATTCTGTACTAATGCCGCGCGACGCCAACAACGAAGAGACAGCTTCTGCCTGCCAGCGGGCCAACGGACTCGCTCGAGTAGCGATAATCAATGCGATTCTCGTTTAGTGATGGACGAGATCCCAGATCGGATCTGCAAAGTGGCCACCTTTTGTTCGGACTAAGGGGTGTTCCGGTGAAGCAGTCTCGCAGTATCAGCGATTCGTTTCCACTTCAACACACGACTTGCCAGAACATTTTTTGCTGCAGCATTTAGCTACAGCGCGATGAAGAGGAGTTGGATGGTAGCGGCGACGATGATCAGCAGTAGCAACGCTGCCAAGAGGAGGGTGGTACCTGGTCTCACGTTGCCTCTTTCAAAGTGACTTCGCTACCGACTTGCAATTCTGCGGGGATATCGGCCTCGTTAAGTCCCGTGGAAATGGCAAGAAGTCCGTATTCGTCATCGACGAGGGCTAGTTGGCCCGGAGTGACATCATTTGGGTGTTGGACTCGGACAACCCGTTGTTCATCACCGAATCCCAGCAGCAAGATTTCTCCCAGGTCCGAAATCGTTTCTCGATCCACGTTGAGTTGTGCTGCTCCGTGTCGCGTTCGTCGAATGACTTCGGCCGTTACGGTTCCATCGTCTTCGATTCTTGGCACAGGGATCAGTGAAGGAAGCAAAAGGCTGGGGTCTATCTCTTGACCTAAGTCAGAGATCGGTCGTCCGGCGGCAAGATGCCCAGCAGCGGGAGCGATGACATCTCGAGCGGGATGCTCCACTCCGGGTGACACACTGTGCAGTTCTTTATTTGTAAGTTGCACGGCCTGGTCGGCTCCTCCGACAACAGCAACCGCTGCACCTAATAGGCCGTTATCCGGGCCCACGAGCACCGATTGACCTTGACCAACGGACACCGCAATGGCAGGCCGGTCCGCAAGCGACCCCACGCATGCAAGCACTAAACCTTGCGAGAGGTACGGGACACTGCGGGCAAGCATCAGAGCCCCGGCGCGCACATCTCCGGGATCAATGTCATGGCAAAGATCTATAACTAATGCGCTAGGGGCTAAATCTCTCAGGATGGAGTGCAGCAACCCAACAGACTCATCTTTGTTCCCCAAATCAGTGATGCAGGTAATGGTGTCGAAGGTCGCCATATTTCAAGCTCGGCCCAGTTCCTGAGAACGTCGGCTCGCTGCTTCTATCGCAGCGGCAAATGCGGCTCTGAGACCGTGGCTTTCCAGTTCTCTTAACCCGGCGGCAGTTGTACCTCCAGGTGACGTGACGTCCGCCCGCAACTCCGCGGGAGGCTTCCCTTCTGCGAGCAAAGTAGAAGCACCTAGCAAAGTTTGAATCGCAAGTTCGGTCGCCACCGGTCGGCTAAGACCCGTCATCACCCCGGCATCGATCATGGCTTCCGCGACCAAGAATATGTACGCGGGGCCGGAACCAGACAGGCCAGTTACCGCATCAAGCAATTTTTCATCAGTTCGAACCACGGTTCCTACCGCTCCAAGAATTTCTTCGGCCCAGGCCAGGTCAACAGAATCCGTCGCCTCATTTCCGCAGATTGCTGCTGCTCCCTTGCCGACCAACGCTGGTGTATTGGGCATCGCCCTGACAACGGGGACCGAGCCCCCAGTCACTTCGTCGATAGTGGAAAGCGTCACACCGGCGGCTACCGACAGAAGTCGACTTGTCCCAGCTTCGACAGCTTGCGCCGCAACGGTGGTGACAGTGTCAGGCTTGGTGGCAATGATTGACCCTTCGGCCGCTTCTATTTCGGCAGAAACTCTCACGCCATGTGTCTCGCTTAGTTCTTGTCCGCGTGCAGCTACGGGTTCGATGACGAGAATTTCTTGGGGATCGCTGCCTTGACGCAACAATCCTCCGAGTAAAGCAGCACCCATTTTGCCGCCGCCAATTATCTGCAAGTCAACCATGGGGTCCACGGTAGCGTTCGCCCTTACCGTCGTCTCGGCTCTATTTTGACTCGGTGTCTTTCGAGGTCTTATCAAAGCGATTCGCGAACCCCAATTTGAGCGCCGGGCGCCAGTAACGTTCAACAAAGTCCCAGATAGACCCCAGAATGCGGTCAAGTTCATCTTCATCTACCGCATGGAACGGAAGTTCTCCTGTCAGGAAGATCGCCTCTTCAGGACCGATACCGAACTGAGCCCCTACGAGATTGTAATTTCTTCGCAGCAGAAGCTCGAACAGCTGTTCTTTATTCACTTCCGGTGACGGCAAAAAATAAGTTTCGTATTTCAACGTACGTTGACCCAACGTCAGCCAGATGGTGGTGACGTCGCGTTCTTCTCCTTCGAGCCGGGCGTACCAACGGCGTGGAATGTCCTCGTCGCGGCTGACGTCCAACAAGATTGGAAGTTCTTCTTTTTGCTTGTCGAACCAACTGTCTATGTCTTGCTCTAACGCTACTAATTCTTCTTGTGTTGCGGCGTCGCGAGTCACGCGCAAGAAACCAGTTCTCTCAATGTCAGGCGTCCGAAGACTTCGATCGCATTACTTGCACCAAGATCCCAACTATGAAGAGCGGCTCGTTCCACTCCCCGGTCACCCATAGCGCGCCTGAGGTCCGGGCGTTCTAGAAGTTCATCGAGGGCCGCAGCAAACTTTGCAGGATCGCGCTCATTGACGAGCAACCCTGTAACGCCATCGACAACATTGTCGCGTAAACCACCTACGCTGCTGGCAACAACCGGCACCCCACACGCCGCAGCTTCGAGTGCTACTAACCCAAATGACTCCGATCTGCTCGGCACCAGACATACATCCGCCGCTTGGTAGTAGGTCGGCAGCAGTTGATGGGGTTGAGGCTCAACGAAGATCACTCGTTCCTGGAGTTCGTGACGCTCGATCCGGCGTTTGATATCCCGGTATGTCTCGGGTCCTTGGTCTCCTGATAAGCCACCTACGACCACGAGCTGCGCGTCATTGTTCTTACTGAAGCCCATCGCGTCGATGGCCACATCCAGACCTTTAAAAGCCTGAATGCGTCCAACGAAAAGCAGAACCGGGCAATCACTTAGCCCCAGCGCGCGGCGAGCAGAAGTTGGTGATCCAGGCCTGAACAATCCCCTGTCTACTCCGGGGGTCAGAATTTCTATTCGATTCCTCGGAATTCCATATAGCGACGTCAATTGGTCTGCTTCGACACTTCCCGACGCGAAGACGGCGTCGGCGCAACCAATAACGGCTTCTTCCGCCTGAATGCGGTCTTCTGGTTCCGCTTCGCCCGCGATGCTCTTAATCCGACCCAAGGTGTGGAAGGTGACTGCCAAAGGGAGGTCGAACTCGTGTTTCAGTTGGTGTCCCACCACGCCTGAAAGCCAGTAGTGGGCGTGAAATGCTTCGACAGGTCTCTTTTCGAGATAGTTGGACACACCCTGAGTCCAAGCGTCAACGACCGCTGGGAGGTCTTCCTTTTCGAGTCCA
>JASMKJ010000561.1 GCA_030749275.1 Acidimicrobiales bacterium | reverse complement strand
CCGTAGATTGCGGCGAGCCGAACGTACTCACGGGCGAATAGTGTCAGCCCCTCCTCAGAACCAAGTCCCAGCTGCTCTACTTCGTGCATCAACATCCTAGTGCTGTCCTCGACAAAAGGATTTCGCTGCGGGATATCGAACTGCCTCGACGCGATCTGAATTACTTCAAGGCAATCGAGCGCCCGCTCAAGAGCGTCCCCCTTCAGGTCGTGGCCCGTCCACTTCCTAACCTTCTTCGCGAAAGATCTCTTTGCGAAGTTTTCGATGATTCCCATGCTCTCAGCTCCGAAGCTTGGGCAGGCGGTGGCTTGAGGAATCGGCTAACGGCTAGCGTCTCCGTCAAGTACCAGGGGCTTTGGCGTGACACTCCCAGCCTACAACCTGCGCATCTCTGGGAATGTCGCGGGGAGCACTCGCCAACAACTGCTTTACCAAGCTGCGGTCAACCTGCTTCCTGCACTCGCTGACAGTCGCGTTGGCGTTGCGTACGACGTATCCGGTAACTCTTGGAGATGACTTGCTCGTGAATCTGATCTCCAGAAAAGAGTCAGCGTTCACTGGTAGCGCCACCGCTAGCCCCAGTAAGAGAATCGAAATCGAGATCCACTTCCGAGTGCCCGGGCGAGAGTTTCGGAGGGTGTGCACCATTGGTTCCTTCGGTTCGCTAGTCGGCAGGATACGATTAGTGATCGACACGTACAAGCCATGCTGCTGGGCCGTGCACGCAGGCTTACGATGACACGTGATGCACCAGCTGGTGTCAGCGCGAAGGCAGAGGCCCCCGGAACGGCGCGCGACCGTCAGCAGAACTGCGTGCCGACCGCCGTCGTCACTCTGATCTGAATCGTTCGCGATTCACTCTGCAAGTACCTACCTCGATGTTCAGCCGGGGGCGGTTCCCGAGTCGCCGGGGGCAAGCCCCACTCTTGCGAGTTCGCCGGGTCGAGCTTCGCGGCCTTCGATCACCGAGAATACCGAGACCACTCCTTCGGACTTGACGACCCAAGCGCCGTCTTCCCAGGCGGCAGCGGCTACCCGCCCCGAGTCGTCTACAACAACAGTACGTACAGCTTCGCCGTTGACCCACTTTGTCTTGGACGTGAATTCCAGGAATCCGGGATCTCCAGGCGCGATTCGTGAGTCCGAAGAGGACTGAGAAGCGAAGCGAAGCTCCATGCGATCAGAAAGAGCGAGCGCCCCGAGTCCAGGCGAGAGAGTAACTGCTACCGCGATGAAGTTGACCAGATTAAATGGACTGAAGATCTCCTGAACCTTGCCAAACCCGTCCGTGTACCAAATCGAGATCATGCTCGCACCGATCAGCAGACTCGCAAACGTCAGCCAGAGATACGCGAATACGCGAAGAGCCTTAGGGATCAACTTCATTCACCGCCCCTCTCGTTGAACTAACTCCCAGAGATTCGAGGATAGAGGTTCGTCGCATCCTCCATGTCCAGACTGTAGACCAGTAGAGCTGCCGCTTCTTCGACACCAGACCGCGACTTGAACTGCTTGCAGCCGACGAGAGCGCCCACTCGTCCCCGTCCGAGAGGAGGCCCCTAAGGTCTCGGTACGATAGTGATCGGAGTCGGGACCAGGAAAGAAAAGGGCAGTTGATCGGTGACTTCAACGGTGGGCAGGATAGTACTCGCGTGAGTGCCGGTGCTTCAGTGGGATAAACTGCCATCCGTGCGAACCGCTTTATGCCAAGCGGAATCGATAGGACGCATTGCGACAGCAGCTAGAATTATCGGGGAAAACCAAGAATAAGGAGTCCAACTCATGTTTAAGCGCCTCAAGAACGCGTGGAACGCATCTCAAGAACGACTAGCCGACGAACAGCGAGGCAAGTGTCTTGAGGTGATGGTCGCTGCAATGCAAGAGACCCTGCACAACGACAACCCGCCTGTGTGGGGCAGCGACATCGGCCTTGTCCTTGCGACAGAACTCCGGATATACGAACAAACCCACGACGGGAGCCGAATCGAACTCATGCAGACGATGAGACAGTCGGATGGCTGGAAGAACTCATCGGACGAAGAGCGTGAAGCATTCGAGATCGTGTTTCGGTGCGCACATGACTTCCAGTAGGCCGCACTTTGCGAACTCATCACGCCTGCAGCGGCCTATCACTCGTGACCCTGTCCTATCGAAGTACAATCGCTGAAGGCCCACTTCGGGGCCCTTGAGGCCGATCGGAGCGGGTTGACATAGCGCTGGTGGATTCAACGGATCAACGCAACATCCTCGCCTCTGTCCTATGAAACCTGGAGGAAGCGAAGGTGGTTCGAGCGAGGCGTTGGGGAGGAACGGATTTCGAGCGGGAGGAGATCTGGCGTGCTTGG
>JASMKJ010000560.1 GCA_030749275.1 Acidimicrobiales bacterium | reverse complement strand
GTTTTCGTGTCTTTTTAAATCACACCCAAAGAGTCATCGACGTTAAGCAAGATCAGACGGATCTGACGGAAGAAGTTAAGGTCGACGATGGCGATGCCTTTGTACTCCATCCAGGAGAGTTCGCTTTAGGTTCGACACTTGAACGGGTCGCGATTCCTGATGATTTGGTGGGACGTATCGAAGGAAAATCTTCTTTAGGTCGATTGGGGTTACTGATTCACACGACCGCAGGATTTGTTGATGCCGGTTGGGATGGACATTTGACGCTGGAGCTTTCGAATGTGGCGAATCTGCCAATAACGCTTTACCCCGGAATGAAAATTGGTCAGATCAGCTTTATCCAAATGACCACACCTGCCGATGTGCCGTATGGGGCGTCGTCGTTAGGCTCCAAGTACCGAGGTCAGCGTGGCCCCACCCCGAGCCGGTTTCACGAAAATTTTTAGTGTTCGCTATGACACGGTTTGAATTCGAAGATCTGAGCTCGGCAAATTTTGAGTTTGTGTGGCCTACTGGTCAGTTTCTGAAGCTTCTAGGGCTTCAACGAGATGAATTGATACGTCGGCCACTTTGACTTGGTCTTCTTCGATGCCTTGTCCTTTTACTCCATCGTCAATCATCACGTAACAGAATGGGCAAGCGGTGGCGATTCGGCTTGCGCCGGTGTTGATGAGTTCTTCGGAACGTTCGTCGTTGACTTTTGTGCCGATAGTTTCTTCCATCCACATGCGAGCACCACCAGCTCCGCAGCACATTCCCTTAGTTCCGTTCCTTGGGGCTTCAACTATCTCTACTCCACTTAACGACCCAATCACGTTTCTCGGTGACATGTAGACGTCATTGTGTCGGCCCAAATAACAGGAGTCGTGGTACACGATCCGTTCATC
The DNA here is from genome assembly GCA_030749275.1 of Acidimicrobiales bacterium. Taxonomy (GTDB): domain Bacteria; phylum Actinomycetota; class Acidimicrobiia; order Acidimicrobiales; family Poriferisodalaceae; genus UBA6944. The sequence goes on along the minus strand of JASMKJ010000560.1, from coordinate 4,940 downwards.
TAATTTCGCTTCGCTGAGATCAAGTGCCCCGGATTCAACCAATTCTTCGAGGAATTGGGTGTGGTGTAGCACCTCCCAATTTCCACCATATTGGGGGTATTCGTTCTTCAAGGTGTTGAAGCAGTGGGGGCACTGCGTAACAATCTTTCTTACCCCCATCTCGTTGAGGTTGTTTACGTTTTCGCTCGCGAGCATTTGGAATAGGTATTCGTTTCCGGAGCGCCGAGCACTATCTCCTGTGCACATTTCAGAGGGACCGAGAATGGCAAAATCAACCCCTGCTCGTTGAAGTAATTTCGCTGTCGCTTCAGACACTTTTTGGTTTTTGTCATCAAATGATCCAGCGCAGCCAACCCAATACAAGTACTCGTGATCAAATGGATCTGAAGGATCGACGATCTGGACGTCGATATCATCGGCCCAGTCTGCTCGCTCGCCGTTATTCATATTCCAAGGGTTAGCGTTATTTTCCATTCCCCTGAAAGCACCACCTAGCTCACCAGGAAAGTCGCTTTCCATCAGGGTGAGGTATCTCCGCATGTCGAGAATCTTGTCGAGAATTTCAATATTGACCGGACAATTCTCATCGCAAGCTCGACAGCTCGTACACGCCCAAATTTCGTCCCCGCTAATCCGCTCGAACAAGCTATTGGCTTCGACCTTGATTTCAGTGTCTGTGCCGATAGGAGGAGATACCTGGCCGTGTTCGCCGGTGGCCGCCATCACTTCGCCTGTTTTTAGGACTATCTCTCTGGGGTCGAGAGGTTTGCCAGTCGCGTGAGCTGGGCACACGGCGGTGCAGCGACCACACATAGTGCAACTATCGGTATCTAACAATTGTTTCCAAGTGAAGTCCTCAACCACTGAAGCGCCAATAGTTTCTATGTCCTCGGCTTCCATCAGATCCGGTAAAGCACGCATGGCTCCTTTCGGACGCTCTCGATCCTTCAAATACATGTTCAGGGGAGAGGTAAACATATGGCGAAGCATCGTGACTGGGAGCATCACCAGAAAAGCCATGAAGCATATGACGTGAGCGATCCACATCGCTTGGTGCCAACCGGCGACCGTTCCGACTTGATCTACAAGGGCCGAAAGTGGGTAGCCGATGAAGGACCATTGTTCGTATGTTGGCCGGCCTTCTGCAGCTATACGGAAAGCTTCTGCTGCGAAGCCGGTTAACCCTAGACCTAGTAGTACTGCCAAAATCAAAGCATGCTCTGGTCGGGTTTTTATCTTGATTCGATAGGGCTTTTGTATGTAACGGCGAACAATCGACCAGGCCATGCCGACCGTAAATGCGAGCCCCGCTAAGTCCCCAACGAAACTAAACCCTTGGTAAGTTCCGCCATGTAGGAACTTCAAACGTTCGGGTAGCTGGTGGTCAATTTCTAGAGTGGTGGTGACCGCCAGTAGCACGAGGAATCCGTAATAAAGAAGAGCATGCATTACCCCTGCAGCAGGATCTCTTAACAAGGTCTGCATCATCACACCAGATCGGTAATCACGGACGCGCTTTTTCGCGTTGGACCCCGTTGTTTCTCGACGATCAGGGGCGCCGCGTTCCCAGTTCTTCACCCTTTGGGAAAAATTCCATGCCCCAAACACTATGAGGAGGGGAGTAATCACATAAAACGCCAGCTTCAAAGCGCCTGGGATGTTCCCGAACACTTCCCGATGAACGGCATTGTTGTTGTGGAACCCGAAAACAGTCGCGGCGATTCCAGAAATGGCCGTCACCGACGCGAACGCGACTCCAATCGCGAGCGCGAGATGATGAGGCTTTACTCGTGCTTTCACGTAGGTCAAGTTACCGGACACGCGGCTGATGAACAGGCTAGGCACCTAGGAAAGAGGTCCCTGCGGCAAGCGAGGCGTGGCGTCGTTAACGGCCTAAGAGCACTTCCCCCTGACGGCTAAGTCGTCATTTGGTGCCCACCTTTGCAACTCTGACGCTGGCCGTGTCGTTTCTTACGTGCCAAGGTTGGTACATAGAACTAATAACGGAGGCCTCGCATGGTTCGTTTGGTAACAGCGGTAATTAAGCCCCACCGGCTTGAAGCAGTTGTTGAGGCTTTGCAGGACACAAACGTTCAAGGTTTAACGGCATCCGAAGTACGGGGATTTGGTCGCCAAGGAGGTCACACCGAGACGTACCGAGGTACGGAATATCACGTTGATTTCATCCCGAAAGTCAGAGTCGAAATATTGGTGGACTCAGCCGACACAGACCGGGTAGTGGATTGTCTTGTCGAGGCGGCCCGAACTGAAAAAATCGGTGATGGGAAAGTATGGGTTACTGAGGTAGAAAGCGTCACTCGTATCCGAACAGGTGAACGCGGCGTCGATGCCCTCTAGCTGGTACTTCCCTGTGAGTTGCTTTCAAGTCAGATAGCGCTCAGAGACGGGAACCGACTCGGATGGCGCAAAATTTGAGTCGAGTTCGTACACGATGGGTGCCCCAGTGGGTATATCGAGATTTAGGACTTCGGTATCGGACAATCCGTCGAGATGTTTGACTAATGCTCTCAGGCTGTTCCCGTGAGCTGCCACAAGAACGGTGTTGTAGGAGTCCAAGTCCTCGGTGATTGGCCCCTCCCAATAAGGGACCAGGCGGCCGACGACATCCGCCAAACATTCGGTGTCGGGTAGAAGATCTTCAGGAACCGAACGGTATCGCACGTCCGTGTTGGGGTTGTGGGGGTGATCTTCAGGCATGGGCGGTGGACGAGTGGAGTAACTCCGTCGCCACTCATGAACCTTCTCCTCTCCATGGAGGTCTTTGGTTTCTTGTTTGTTGAGGCCCGTGAGAGCGCCGTAATGCCGCTCATTCAGTCGCCAACTGCGTCGTACAGGAATCCAAAGTCGTTGGCACTCAGCTAACGCCAAATTTGCAGTCAATACGGCCCGCGTTTGCAGTGAGGTGTGAACGACATCAGGAACTAACCCTGACGAAAGCAACAATCGTCCGGCATCGACGGCCTCTTCAACACCCTTAGGTGTCAGGTTGACATCAAACCAGCCCGTGAATCGGTTCTCGAGATTCCACTGACTTTCGCCATGCCGGAGGAGGATGAGCCGGGCGGCCTTTTTGACCATAATTTGCACCTTAGTCGGACACCCTGCAGCCATCACTCAAAATAATTAATACAACAAAGTTGTAAATATGACACTCAACTTTTATGATGGTAACCCCTCAGACGTTTAAATATGTGAAATATAGCGAAAACTAAGTGTTTGAGCGACAACCTGACCAAACCCTCACAGCAGGAGACATTTAATGCCCAAGGCAGTCGGTATAGACCTAGGAACCACAAACTCAGTTGTTTCAACAATGGAAGGTGGATAACCCACCGTGATTGCGAACGCCGAATGAGACCGAACGACCCCGTCAATCGTCGGATTTTCCAAAAGCGGTGAAGTACTGACCGGTGAAGTAGCCAAAAGACAGGCCGTCACCAACCCCGATCGAACACTGGCATCCGTCAAAAGACATATCGGCACGAATTGGACAGTCGAAATTGACGATAAGTCCTATACACCGCAAGAGATAGCTGCCCGAGTGCTCCAAAAACTAAAAAGAGACGCGGAGCAATACCTTGGGGACGAAGTAACTGAAGCGGTTGTTACAGTCCCCGCCTATTTCGATGACGCACAACGAACGGCCACGAAAGAAGCAGGACAAATTGCAGGCCTTGAGGTCCTGAGAATAATCAATGAACCGACCGCTGCTGCACTTGCCTATGGCCTCGACAAAGAAACAGATGACCAGACCATCTTGGTATTTGACTTGGGTGGCGGCACCTTCGACGTTTCAGTCTTAGAAATCGGAGACGGGGTTTTCGAAGTGAAATCGACCGCCGGTGACACCCGACTAGGTGGCGATGACTGGGACGAAAGGGTGATTGATTGGCTGGCCGACTCTTTCAAAGGCGACCACGGGGTGGACCTTAAAGCTGACCCCATGGCGCTCCAACGCCTCAAGGAGGCGGGTGAGCAAGCCAAGAAAGATTTGTCTTCTAAGCAAACAACACAAATCAACCTTCCGTTCATCACCGCCACCGACAGCGGGCCATTGCATCTTGACTACGAGCTAAGCAGAGCAAAGTTCCAAGAGATCACAGCTGACTTGGTCGATCGGTGTAGAGCCCCCTTCAAACAGGCAATAGACGACGCGAATTTGAGTTCGAACCAAATTGACCACGTGATCATGGTTGGAGGATCAACACGCATGCCAGCTGTTCAGGAGCTTGTCCTGGAAATCGCCGGCAAGGAACCTCACAAAGGAGTAAACCCAGACGAAGTCGTCGCAGTAGGAGCCGCTATCCAAGCCGGTGTATTGAAGGGCGACGTGAAGGATGTCCTTCTTCTTGACGTCACCCCGTTGAGTCTTGGTATCGAGACCAAAGGAGGCGTCATGACAAAATTGATAGAACGCAACACAACTATCCCGACAAAACGCACCGAAGTTTTCACCACCGCCGATGACATGCAGCCGTCGGTAGAAATACATGTCCTGCAAGGAGAACGCGAAATGGCGTCCGGGAACAAAACCCTGGGCAAATTCCAGCTGGTTGATCTTCCCCCCGCGCCGCGGGGGGTGCCGCAGATTGAAGTCACGTTCGACATCGACGCCAACGGAATTGTGAACGTGTCCGCAAAAGACCGGGCAACAGACAAAGAACAATCGATCACGATCAGCGGGCAATCCAATTTGAGTGATGACGACATCGACAAAATGGTGAAGGATGCCGAGTCCCACGCAGAGGAAGATCGTCAACGTCGCGAAGCAGCTGAAGTTCGAAACAACGCTGACGCTTTGGTGTACCAAATAGAGAAACTCTTGTCGGACCAAGCCGAACATGTTTCCGACGAAGACAAAGCTGAGGTTGAAGGCAGTTTGGCGAAGCTCAAAGAGACACTCGAAGATGAAAACGAAG
>JASMKJ010000559.1 GCA_030749275.1 Acidimicrobiales bacterium | reverse complement strand
CTGGCGATATCTTCGCGTCTTACCGCGCAGCCTAGGACCTTTGGGCCTAGAGCCCTTCGCTACCGTTGGGCTAACTTTGGACCAAAGTGCGGATGTGAGAGATATGGATGGGCAGGGAGCAAGTATGAAGTGGTTCATGGGGCCGATGAGGAAGTACGCGGATTTCAGTGGGAGGGCGACGCGGAAGGAGTACTGGCTCTTTCATCTGAGCATTGTCTTGATCAGTGCCGCCATCATGGTGGTTTCACTGATTCTCTACGTACTAGACGCTGTGGCTCTAGGAACGGCCGCGATATTTCTCTATATCGCCTTGGCGTTTGGAACAGTTATCCCATCACTGGCGGTCGCGGCGCGCCGTCTCCATGACACCAACCGGAGTGCGTGGTGGCTACTAATACAGTTAGTTCCCTTGGGCCCCATTGTCATGTTTGTGTTCCTCGTCCTAGCGGGCACCAGTGGGGACAACGACTACGGACCAGACCCACAAACTTCTTCTTCTAGTTCATCTCCGATCGCAGGGTCCAGTGCTCCACCTCACCCGTCCCCACAAAGCCCTGTTAGTCCTCCAAGCGCACCCGAATCTGATACCCGTAGCTCTGAAACGCCTTCACAACAGGCCTCACGGCCAGTCATCAAGATGAGGGACCCAGGGGAACACGGGTCATCGAGTTGATGTTCGCCTCCAACGGATGTTGTCGGTTGGAGACGAACCTAGATGGGCCATCGGTACCAAGAAGACAACTTGGCAAGATGGACTCACCGGGCCTGTTAGGTATCTACAAAACCCTTCGTCTCGTTGTCAGCGAATCAAGTTAATGAGACGACAAGTTTCTACTTGGGGATTTGTTGTTGCAGTTCTAGTCCTGCTCATTGCATCTGGGTGTGGCGGTGGAGGAACTCTTGGCCCAGGATTCACTCCACTACCTATCCCCGAAGAGGACTCGTCAGGTAACAGTTTCGCCGTGGTCTGGTTCTTGCTTGATCAGTCGGGATCCATGGACGAGGTACGAGGAGACGTAATCGATGGGTTTAACGGTTTCGTTTCAGACCTAAGAAACCAACCGGGTGAATGTCTAGTAACTCTCGCCCTGTTCGATGGGTTGCGGCAAATGAAAACCGTGTTCTCTGTTACACCAGTGGCTCAAGTACCGTTCCTTAGTTGGAGTAACTACCTGCCGGACGGACAGACACCCTTTTATGACGCGTTGGGGAGCCTCATCCAACAGGCTGACAGTCGTGTGGCGCAGCGAGTCGGAGACGGGTTGCCAGTCGAGGACCAACTTGTTGTCATCCTTACCGATGGGCTGGAAAACGACAGCTACCGCTTTAGCCAGCGTGACATTCGTGAACTTGTCCATGACCGTCAGAACCAAGGGTGGACGTTCGCGTTCCTTGGAGCTAACCAAGACGCGTACGCGGAAGGAGCAAGAATCGGGTTGGTCGGTGGAAATATCCAGAACTTTGATGTGTCAGAGCAGAGCATTGCTCGTGCGTATTTGTCAGTGTCTAGTGCGACCGTTGCCTACTGCGGGAAGAGCACACCCCAGAGGAAAGCATCGGGGTCGAACTTCTTTGGTGGTTTCGGATAACCAGATGGGCCAACAGGTCTCGCTAGTTATCCCTATGGCACGGGTGGGAGAGTTCCCTGCACAAAGGTCGGGTCCTACTCGTAGACGACTCGACCTTTGGCTCAGGGGTTGTTTGGCCTTGATTTGTAGACGATCTGTGGCATATGGCAGTTGATTCAAGTGGCGACCTGCCACCGTTTGACCGATCCGGCAGAGTTGATTCAGGTGGCTTCTCGGAGATCTTCAAAGATCCGGATCACCCTGATCGCCTAATCAAAGTTTTCAAATACCCCCTGATCGGCTCCGACGCTGAACGGTTTCACAGACTGCTAGATGTCAGAGACTGGGTCAGACCAAGTGACGTAGCGACGCTGACATCTCGGTTTGCGTGGCCCATTGAATGGTGGGGTGACAACACCGGGATCACCGCGTTCTCAATGAGCGAAGCGGCACCTAGTTGTTGGTTCATGGTCACGGTCGCTGGAAGAACCATAAAGACACTTCTTCAGGTCAAGTACTTGGAAAACGCTGCGTGGTGGCGACGGCGTGCAGTGTCATCGGAACCACCTGATTTACCCCCCGATTATCGCCGAGAGTTGGCAATCGACTGGATTGACACAATTGAGACACTTCACAACAACGGACTTGCGTTCGGAGACATCTCGAGCAACAACATTTGCGCGAACCTCTCTGCATCACCGACCGTGTACATATTTGATGTCGACTCAATCGGGCTACCCGCTGAAGTCGAGGCAAGCCAAGTGCGCACAATCGACTGGGACGCACCCGAGGGCTTGGACGCCACAAGTCGCGACCGAAGCCTTGCTGCCCTCCTGGTTTGGAGGCTATTCACCGAGGCTCGCACCAGTTACCCAAAGCAAAGTGAACAACACCATCTCGACGCAGTTGGCGCTACATCGATAGCCAACCATCTGGAAGCCGCATTTACTTCTGGAGATGCAGACGCACTTTGTGAGGTTGCTAACGGTCTTCGAAGATTGAGATCAGACGAGATTGCCTCAGCAGCCCTCGACCGAGCCGTACGGACTCACTGTGCGCGCTTCATCCGCAGGGAAGCGGAATACGGATCCAATGCCAGGTTCGTTACAGCCAACTTGGAGGCTTGTAAACAGCTTGAGTTTGAACAAGCAATCGATGAAGCAACCCATGCCGAACGAAAACGGCTAGTAGGTCGAGCTGCGTTCGCTCACCCAGGCTACGAACTAGATGTTCGCCCTGACACCGGTGCGTATGTGCGACCGACAAGTGTTGGGCAGTTGCGCGACCTGATCTACGACGCTGAGTTCGAGAGGCTCGCCACCAATCTTGCAACTCAGGGGCTCGGAGACCTTGAGACTGACCCCTGGCTTCCACGAGCGATCCAGCATGCACTTGTCATGGCGAGTCAACCTGCAGTTGAGATAGTGGAATCAGACGGGAGAGCGACTATTTCGTGGCCCTGGCCAGAGGCAAGTTACGTCAACGCAGTAGTCATTGATGTAACTGCTGTCAGACACCACTTATCAAGAGAGGTAGTGGTCAGACACGCAGGTGACCAAACCGGTATTGCAGTAATCGAGAGCCAGACTCCACTAGATGGCAAGGTTGTACTTCGACTTGCCGCAAAGTCACGATCCGGACGCGTGTTTGCCGGAAGCGAGAAATCGGCTGCCGATTTCACGATCGCCATACCGGTGACTGCCGCACGACGTCTTGCCTCCACGGTTCGAGTAGCGAGTCACCACGACGCAGCTGAGGAACCGTTGAGAGTGCAGGACCCTGTACAGGTTGCTGCCGATCTAGAGCGCCAACGCCATGCAGTGAAACTGCAACGCCGTCGGCGCATTGCCAATGTCGCAGCAGCGCTGATTGCGGCAGCCGGGATTGGGCTGTTCGGTTGGAAAATTCTCCCGGTGCTGCTATGGGAAACTCAACCAACCCAGGCAGTGTTTGCTAGTGACCGGGATGG
>JASMKJ010000558.1 GCA_030749275.1 Acidimicrobiales bacterium | reverse complement strand
ACTGCAGAAGCAGAGGATCACGAGTTCGGGGAGGAGACCAGGGGCCATACCTCTGAAAAGCGAGTCAAGCGCACTGTCATTGGCCCTTCCTCGCTCTCAGTGATTCGAACATTCAGAGCTCGAACGCCTCGATCTGAAGACTCGCTGATGGCGTCCGCCTGAGTGGGGGTCTTGGCTCGAACCAACAACCGTTCGGAGTAGTGAACGGAACTCATGAACCAACTCCGGGGGCCACTTTCATCAGTTCCGGTAAGTTCCAGGTCACAAAACCCGGGTTCTGGATCTGGGGCGGAGAATTCCGAGGCCCAGTATTCGTCACAGAGGTGACGTACCGGGCACCAGTTGCTACGACACTCCGGCGAGGGGCGTGCCTCAGGCGGCCCAGCCGTCACTGCCGCATCGGCAGATGCGACACGATCTCGCACAATGTTTTCAAGTCGTTCAAGATCTTGCTCGCTTGGGGGATCGAAGACCTGCTCGCCATCTTTGTAGTCAGCCGCAAGTCGGGTCACCGGGATTTCGCGCGGATTCTTTTCGCTGTCCTTGGCCCACAGAAGGGCGTAGAAGCGAAGTTGGTCCTCATGCCCCTCTTTCGGCTGGCCTGTCTTGTAATCCCGAATCTCGCATGCTTCTTCTTCCACAACGATGAGGTCGGCTATACCGGTAAGTCGCAGGGCTGAGGCCTCCAGTCGTACCTCTGGATGTGAGCCGAAACTTAGGGCTCTGCCTCTCGGCACGTGCCCTGACTCGGTTGAAACTCTGGGAGCACCGGATAGATCTGGGACACGACTAAGGCGAATCTGGATGTCGAGGCGCATCTCACCTTGTTTGCGTCGCAGCTCGGATTCGAGGCTGGTTACCCGATCACGGGACCTTGGGTTTGCCCGAAGTTTGTTCACCTCTGTCTCAACAGCCGCGTTGATGACAGTCGAATAGCCGCCGAGAGACTGAAGCGCAGCGACCACTCGCTCGGGGTGAGGCATTGCGTTAGAAACACCGTTGATCTCGTTCATGATCTGTTCGAGACAGCCATGAACGACATTGCCCTCAATCTGCGGCAGCGACGGGAGCCCCGGGTATCCAGAGCGTTCCCAGATGTCCGGATAGGTCGCTTTGTCTAACGAATAGCGGCGGGCGCATGACTCAACTTCGCTTAGGGAAGAAAAACTCCAGGTGCTTGGGAGTTCCGGCCAGGATCCAGAGTGGCCCTCGACAGACGTGTCGAACGGTTCACCAGCGGCTTGGTTCAAAGTTCTTCGAGCCGCTGGAGCACTTCAAGGGTCACTGCTGGAAGATTTGCTGAAACCCGGATTTCGTCTACCAGCATTACCGGCACATCCGCCTGGTAGTCCATCGCCTTCTGCAAGTCCGGATTAGCTGTGCGGCCGGGAGTCAGCGGGCCATGTATACCGACGATCAACTTCTTGTCCCCGAGCGTTGCGAGGATTGATGCTTTCGCATCGCCAATTCCTGGCAGGGCAACAGTCGCATCCTGTTCGAACGATGCCCCTACACGTTCGGTCTGCGCGAGATCGGCACAAAGCCGTCTAGCAGCACTAGCAAGTCGCCTGGTCGGCAGAACAGGCTCGGGGTCATTACCCAGCAGATATCTGAGGAGACTGGCACCTAGGTGCCGGTCGAGATCCATATGGTCGAGCTTGTTCTGGTAACTCCGAAGGCATCGATAGCAGGAACGGTCGCAACGACCAGGGCAGTCACTGAGTATCTTCAGAGCTGTCTCGTAGAGGTCTACACCGAGTTTTCCGACGCTTTGAGCAAAGCCCGCACCGCCTGCGAGCGTGTCGTAGAGATAGATCTCGGCCTCTAGTCCCGCGTGCCCCTTCGATGATTGGGCCGGACGGAACTCTGCCTGCAACTCCGTGGGGTCGATATCTAGCATCCTTGCCCCAGCAAGGCTGAGCGAATCTGCGATGGTGCGAAGAGCAACTTTGGTGGCTAAGAAACGAGCCTGGAGATTGACTGGTGCATCCACTTCGAGCGATACCAGAAGGATGTCCGCGAAGAAATCGGTACCTAAAACGAGGCCGTCCGTGGAATAGCCCGTGCAGGTGGGATGCCGCTTGGTGGGGTATGGCTTCTTGTGTGGTGCTGCAGTGTTGCCCGAACCCAGTGTTGTGGGTTCAATGAGCCCACAGGAAGTACAGAGGGAGTAGCCGTCGCCCCTAGGGCCGGAGTTTGAGACCAACAGGCGGTCACGTTCGAAATGGCTTCGGATCCGTCCTGTGACTGATTCCCAAACTTCTGGTGAGGGCGAAGGGGCTCTTAACTTTGCCCGGGTCGCGTAACTGAGTTCGGGATTGTCATTCGGTGACGTGTCAGGGGGCAGGTCATGGTGGTGGGCAAACCCTGGCGGAACGATCCAGTTCATCGCTGGGCCCAAAGAATCCTCGGTGCCACAGGCAGGACAGTCGACGCGATCTCCTCTTGCCCCGGGGACATCTGTCGTGGCGAAACCACAGGTTTCGCACTCGAAGTAAAGGCGCTTTTCAGCCCAGGCGTTGGCTAAATCGTCACACATAGGGGAATACAGCGCGCCGGACTCCCACTCTCGGTTGTCGATCCAGATTCGCCTTCCCGGGGCGTACTGGTTCAGCGCCGTGGAAAGCCCGTGGGTGGGTGCGAAAAGGAACTCAGGCTGATAGTCGGTGTACCGGTCCCCGTCGAACACGTAGAACGCAGCTAAGTCGGTGGGAAACGCGTACCGGGGTAGTGCTCCTTTGTATAAGAGCCGGTCAAGCAGGTTCTTGTCATGAGCATTCGGCTCTTCGGGTTCTAAATCGACCGTAGGAACGTCCTCACTCGATTCATCATCAGGTCCATCCCCGGCCGTTGAATCCTCGCCTTCAGATTCGACATCTGAGGTCTGGTCGTCCTGCCTATCCAAAAACTCCGGTACGGCACGGTCGATTTCGGCAAGCGTCCCGGACGCCAGGTTCCTGATGAGGTCTGTTCGGTCACTACCGGCCAGTTGGATCGGTAGCCAACTATCGACTGCTTCTCGGAGACGATCTTCGTTGGTCTCAAGCCAGTCCTGGAAGTCGACCCGGTTTAGGTCTTGCGTCTCGGAGACAAACGCTTCAACCGATCCAAGCACCGCAAAGAGTTGGGGTTGTTCCTCAGGATCGATATCAGGCATTCGCTCTTCGTGGTAGCGCTGGAGGAGGTAGCCGGTGACGTGCCGCCTCGCGATGCTTGGATTGTCGAGAGTCAAGGTTGGATCGATAACCGGACCCTTGATCATGTCGGCGGGATTAGTGAAGTAGTGGTCGTCGTGACTCTCGGCA
>JASMKJ010000557.1 GCA_030749275.1 Acidimicrobiales bacterium | reverse complement strand
TCTTCTCGTAAGTGCACTCCGTGAACTAACAGCCAGTCCTCTCGACTTAGATTTCTGAGACGGTCAGCGGCAGCAATGTCATCAATCCCCTCAGCAACATGGATATGAACACCCACCTCGTGCTTCTCAGCTAGTTCACTTGCTGCCTCGAGAGTGTCGGTTTCGCAGGTGAATGCCGCGTGGACACCGACCATTCCCGTACCCCCTGAGATTAAGAAACGTGCGTTTTCCTCCAAACCACGCTGCGCTCCTTCTTGACCGTGGCGATCCGTCACTCCATATGAGCAGCTCACTCGAACACCAACTTCTGCGCAAGCATCTGCGATCACATCCAAGGAACCTTCGATCGCGTTGGGCGACTCATGGTGATCAACTATGGCAGTGGTGCCGGATTCAATTGCCTCGAGTGCCGCGAGCTTGGCCGACCATTCCAACATTTCCAAGTCCATCGCTCGGTCGAGGCGCCACCAAACAAGCTCGAGAATTTCCCGGAAAGAACCGGGTGTCCGCGGAGGGGACGGCATGCCGCGCGCAAGTGCGCTGTACAAGTGATGATGAGCGCACACTAGGCCACGAGTTTCGTTGGCCGCTGGGTCTCCTACGTCCACGCGTCGGCTCGCTCGCGGTTCGCTGCGTTTCGGATTGGTAACTCGGTGGGCCATTCTTCACCGCTTGCACGAATAGCAGCTGCCACTGCACCGGCAGTGGGGACGAGCCCAATTTCGCCGACACCCTTAACCCCATATGGGGACCCGGGTTCAGGAGATTCAACAATTATCACGTCAACCGGGGGCATGTCTTTGGGTCGGATGATATCGAGACTTCGGAGCGTAGAGTTAGTCGGTTGGCCCAACGAGTCCGTCGGGAATCCTTCCGAAAGTGCGTACCCCAATCCCATGTGAACAGCGCCTTCAATCTGGCCTTCGCAGAGCAACGGGTTGACTGCCCGACCAACATCATGAACGGCAACTACACGTTCAACTTCACCATTGTCTGGTTCGAGGATCACTAACTGGGCTGCGTAACTGAAAGTGGAGTGAATAACAGGATTTTCTAGACCTTCGCTCAACGAATTAGTCCAATTGATCCGATAGCTGCCTTCATAATCAACACCTAATTGACAATCGTCAAGGAGAGCAACTCGACAAGCATCTTGCACCGCCCCAGCCCCCATAAGCGTCCCCCTGCTCCCGGTTGTTTGACCGGCTCCCAATTCACGGGTCGAATCAACAATCACTGTTACTTGATCTGCAGTGACTCCTAATTCCTCAACAGCGACTTGGAGAGCGACGTTGTGCACGCCTTGGCCCATTTCGGTCCAACAATGGCGAACTTCCACAGTGCCATCGTCGTTGAAACGCACCACCGCTTTAGCAAGCTCGTCAAAGCCATTGCCGAGCCCTGAATTTTTCAAGCCGAGTCCCACCCCTATCGGTAAGTTCG
>JASMKJ010000556.1 GCA_030749275.1 Acidimicrobiales bacterium | reverse complement strand
CTACTTCATATACGATTTGTCTCTGCTGTGATGTGGTTTGCCTCAATAGCCCCGTTGGGGCTCGAATGAGATGGATCAAAGATCTGTGTCTGGTTTTCGGGCATGGAGGTTATATGCCCCTATCGGCATGGTGGCACAAGGGCATTTGGGCAGAGATGCCTTGGCTAGGAATTTCCCTGGGATCGGTGACGACACTCCAGCATGCACCGCCCCCGCATCCGGAGTACCGGATATGATGATCGGAATTCCCTTTGGGACAGAAACATCTGTTGTCCAGAATGTCCAAACTGACATTGACCCATGACCACCTGTCCAGTCTGTAATAGCCGCGACACGACGGTTAAGCGAGGTTCGACGCTCTCAGGTCCACTGCTGTCGGAGAACCTTCGGGTCACCGACCGTTCATACGGCAGTACTGCACTCCTCTACCGCTGTCGATCTTGTCGGTTCGTGTTCGCCGACCCCGAGGAAGTCCACACGGTGGTTCGCCTATACACCGATCTGGTGGACTTGGACTATGAGGCTACTGCTAAGACGAGGCGCCGTCAGATGGACGCCCTCGTTGACAGTATTTTCGCCTACAGGCCGCAGGTCAAGACGTTGTTAGATGTAGGCGCTGGAATCGGTTTGATGCTGGAAGCAGCCCGAGCACGCGGCCTCGCTGCCCATGGTGTTGAGCCGAGCAAGTGGATGGTGGACACTGCAAGAGCGCGAGAAATAGAAGGTATGCACGAAGGCACTATTCCCCACCCTTCGTTAGCTATGAGCGTGTTCGACGCCGTAACAATCGTCGACGTCATCGAACATGTCGAAGATCCAGTTGGACTACTACTAGCAGCTGCTGACTATCTTGATGCCAATGGAATTCTTGTTCTAGTCACTCCAGATGTGGGGTCGCTACCCGCAAGGATTTTGGGTAAACGGTGGTGGCACTACCGGCCAGCCCACATCGGATATTTTGATAAAAAGAGTTTGACCCATGCAGCAGAAGAAGCCGGACTAGCCGTAGTGTGTCGCACCAGAGCCAGTTGGTGGTTTCCTGTCGGTTATGTGGCGGAACGTGTGACAACCTTCTTCCCAGCACTTCGACTTGTACATCATAAACTGACAGGCTCCCGCTTCTACGGTCGCACGGTACGACTCAACCTGTTCGATTCGTGGCTCATGTTGTTGGAAAAGCAATGAACGGTCGCTTTGCCAGTCATCTGAAAATCGCCCGGCTAGACCACTGGTTCAAACAGGTGTTCTGCCTGCCGGGTGCCCTGATGGCAGTGATTCTGGACGACCTCGTAGTCAGCCGCACCATGTTTGCCGACCTCACTTTCGCGATGGCTGGCGTATCACTCGTGGCTTCATCAAATTATGTGCTCAACGAACTGATTGACGCTCCATTCGACAGTCATCACCCCGGCAAGAGCCAGCGCCCGGTCGTAATGGGCCGCATCAATATTCCAGGCGCGTGGACTCAGTGGTTGGTCCTAGCAGCGTTGGGACTAGCACTCTGCGAGTCGGCGGGGAGACCAGTTGCTCTCAGCGCCATGGCCCTGTGGGGGATGGGAGCTATCTACAACATCCCACCCGTCCGATCAAAAGACCTTCCACTCATTGATGTACTTAGTGAGTCGGTAAACAATCCGCTGCGGTTAATGATTGGCTGGTATGCGATCGGCGGCACTGACTTGCCACCACTGTCACTCCTTCTCAGTTACTGGGCAATCGGTGGCTTTCTAATGGCAGCCAAGCGGTCGGCAGAACTAGCGAGCCTAGGAGATGGTGCGCCTGCTTACCGTCGCTCATTCGGCTGGTACACGCCCAGCCGGCTTGATGCTCTCATGGTGTTCTGTGTTGTGTCAGCTTCCTTCCTCGGCGGGGTATTCATTTCATTGCACCGCCTAGAACTGGTACTCGCCTTCCCTGCGGTCGCTCTAGTGTTGGCGTGGTACTGGCTTCTCGCTCTTCAGGTCGATAGCCCCGTGCAAGCCCCTGAAGGTTTGTGGAAGAACATGCGACTCATGGGCCTATGTTTGCTTGCAGCCGGATTAGTAGGAGTGCTCTCGGTGGTTGATCTTCCCTGGTTAGCCAAACTCTTTGACGTTCAGGCCACCTAGTTATGCGACCGGCAAACGCCGCTCATGCAATGGGCGCGGTGCTCCTGTTTTGCAGTCGTCTATAGGACGTGAACCACCCCAGACTTCAAACAGGTTGGCGTGACCGGATCCTCGCGAAGGTGGATTAGCTTGTCTCAGGGTTGCCGTCCTCCGTAAAGACGGTCTCCCTACCTTCGTCGCCAGTTGGCTGACTGACTTTCATCGGGCATCTGCACCTAGCGCTTGCTGTCCTACTCTGCCGATCCATTGGTCGTTGCCTCATCAACTCCGGAAGGTCTTGTCGCCGAAGCTAGGAGCATAATTTCCTTTGAAAATCT
>JASMKJ010000555.1 GCA_030749275.1 Acidimicrobiales bacterium | reverse complement strand
CAAAGTCATCCCAAAGAACTGCTCGGTTATCGTTATGAGGATCAACCTCATAGTGGTGTACAATCCCATAAGCAGCTCGCCCGGAATCAGTCATCAGCATGGACAACACCATCAACGATGGTTTCTAGCTCCTCGATTGTTATATACCCCTCAGCGCGACCCAGCAGCGCATCCTTGGCCCGCCCGCGCACCTCCTCCAGCTGCTCATCTGTTACCTCGTAGCCAAGGTCACCAATGAAATCGGCAATAATCTCCTTGTGCTTATGCAATCCAGGAGGCTGGATATAATGAATCTTTCCAAAGACATTCGGTCCGATAACGCTCTCGTAAGGCCGACCCAATACTGATCCCGCAAGGGCCATCGGACTTTCGGGGGGATCGTGTGGATCCCTGTGTCCGTAGCCTTCTTCCATGTTCGCTTGCCAACCAATAATTGGCTTAATCGCGCGGCTAGTGTCTCCGCCGAATGCTGCTTCCACAACTGCAGCAACCTCAAGAATCTTGTCAAGATGGACCTGCGGATTCCACCCATAAGCATAGAGAGCGCAAGCAACCTCCTCGAAGGCCGCTGTGCCTGAGCGGTCGCCTACACCGCACATCGCCGCATCGATGTAATCGGCTCCACCCTCAGCTGCAGCAAGTGAATTGGCTGTAGCCATTCCAAGGTCGTTGTGGTGCTGCACGTAGAGTCGCTTGTCGCCAATGGCTTCCCGCACTGCCTGGCAAATCCGTCTCGAAGCCAACGGGTTGCTCTGTCCTCGACTGTCGTATAGGTAGACGCCTATGGCACCAGCTTCTACCCCAGCACGACACAACTCCGACATGGTCTCAACGTTGTGACGGAACGAATCAGGAAAGGAATAAATAATATTTGCACCGCGATCAACGCCATAACTCACGGTTTCGTGAATCGCGTCGATGACATCGCTCTTTGTAAGAGGACCCTCTGAAAAATCACTCCAATAGCTAATCTGGGGGTAATAGGTGAAGGTCACAAAAGTGTCAGCCTCACATGAAAGTCGTTCGTCATAACGCTTCTTCCAATCACCCAGTTCGAGAGGAAGCATGTGCGCGATTAATTTGTCGCAAATTGGCGTAGTTATGCCTTCGCGGCGACACGCCCGCACCCAGTCCTTGTTCTCCTTAGCGGAGAGACCAATGGGAGTAGTGATCTCACCTACGCCTTCGCCGTCAAAAAGCTCATCTAATTTGTGTGCTATCTCAAGTCGTGCCTTCCAGGACAGGTGGCGACCCACCATGTCCTCCCCCTCGGACAGAGTGCAATCAATAATGTCCACTGTTCGGCCAGTGGCATGTATCGAATCCTGAACTTCTTGGTCCCAGTACGCCGGAACTGAGAAATACTTGCCAGGGAGATGCCAAGGCCCCCAAGAGCGTCCATCGCTTTCCATCTAAGCCCTCACTTTCGAATGGAGCCTGCTCAACAACGCTGGCCCCAAAAACCTCGGCCACGAGAAACCCCACTATCCGCTCCGTTGCCAATTCGCAGGATGATCGCTGATCGCTACCTGCTTGTATACACCCCGGTGTCTACTTGCGTGTATACACACCTGTCAACAAGTGACACCCTGTCAACAACCGACACCAACTATGTATGGTGTGCCGATGCAGGGTTTGAGGGACTTGTCCGGTACGCGGTCTGAGTACGCGTCGCTCAGCGAATACGCCTACAGAACCCTTCGTGACAACATCGTCAACGGAAAACTTCAACCTCGAACCAGACTTCCTGAGATCGAGGTAGCTAAAGCACTAGGTGTCTCGCGAGTCCCGATTCGCGATGCGCTCGGTCGCCTAGTCGAGGACCAGCTTGTCGAAAAGCGTCCTGACCGCAAAGGTGCTGTTGTTGCCACGCCTACACCAGAAACAATGCTCGAGTTCTACGAGGTCCGAGCCGTCCTTGAAGTGCTTTCAGTTCGGCTAGCTGCTCAGCACCGAACCCAAGGAGCGTTGGACCGGCTCTGGGACCTGGTCGGACGCGGCACGTCAGCCGCACAAAGGGGAGAGTGGGAGACCAGTAGCCGACTCGGATCTGAGTTTCACCGAATAATCGTCGAGGCAAGTACCAACACTCACCTGAGTGGTCTCATTCGCCAATACGACCAGAAAATCGGTTGGGCCCACGCAGCAATTGCCCAAAAAGGGGGCGCCATCCGTTGGGCCGAACACCTCAGAGTCGTTGAAGCGATCCAAGAACAGGACCAGAGCAGCGCAGTGCAGGCAATGACAGCCCATACCGATGCGTACACGCACTGCTTTGCCGACTACGCATCCGACCCCGATGGCCGTCGGCCGACAAATACCCCTCAAGGCCACCAGTGACTGGGGCAGGATCTAGGGAGAGTTCTGAGAAATCCTAGATTTCGTGACAGCGTCTAATTACTCCTTGTAGAGAGCTCCGACGCACTACGACCACAAGGAGACCAGTAGGTTCATAATGCGGAAACCAGATCGAATTGGCCATGACTCGCCGGAGGAAGTTCTCCCACCATCCCTACGCCGCGCCCTAGAGAACTGTGCGCCTGTTGCTGCAGGCGGCATGGATCGCTTGATCAAGATCGCCCTCGCCGACGGAGCACTTCCGTGTTCAACCAAGCTCCTCTTCCTGGCTGGCATCGCCGCCACGAGACTCGAACCCAAACTAACTAACGAGTTCCTAGCCTCGGCTCTCCGCCATGGCCTAGAACCGCAGGCAGCCATGGGGGCTGCCGCGACGCTCCTGGTATCACGCGGGATACCTCCCTGCGGAATACTTCTAGATGGTCTTCACGAATGCCTTGATGCTCAAGCCCCTACAGACCAAATCGAACCCGATCCAGTCCGCAGCTCACCCGGCGAGGCTCTCAACTACGCCGAACTAGCCTATGGACTGGTACCCCCACACATTGAGTTCATGGCCTCCGAACTGCCCGAAGCTCTTGAGGGCTTCCACCTACTTCGATCAGGTGGCCTACGTCGCGCCAGCTTCAGTCCAATGCTGACCGAACTCTTCTTGGTCGCAGTAAACACGGCACTGATGCAACCCGAATTCGTCGAACGCCACTCTCGTGAGGCACGGATGGAGGGTGCTAGTGAAAAGGAGCTGGCCGAAGCGGCCTTGACTGCTGTCCCCCTTGCCGGCCTCGCCGCATGGCGCCGGGGCGCCGAGGGAATCTTGGCTTCTCGATCATGACCAAGACCGTGGTTGTCACGGGCGCGAATCGTGGCCTGGGTCTCGAACTTGTTCGCAACTACATCACTGAAGGTGCCGACGTTTGGGGCGCGTGCCGACGTCCAGCCGAGGCCACCGATCTGGAAGCCCTCCACCCCGCAGGCATTCTGGAACTTGATATCTCCAGCGAAATATCAACCAAACGATTCGGTGCCCACCTAGGCGACTCGGCTGAAAGGATCGATCTGCTAATCAACAACGCTGGAGTTAGCGGGCCCGAGATAGGGATCCTGCGCAAACAGTCAAGTTGGCAGATGGTGTCAGTTGATAACACTCTGGAAATGATCCGGACAAATGGTCTCGGGGCGATGTTGGTGACCCGAGCAGTACTCCCCCTGCTTGATGTTGCCGAGAGGCCGAAGGTCGTCAACATAACGAGCCAACTTGGCTCAATGAAGGTTGGGCGTGAGTTCACCAACTTTCCTTACGCCGTTTCGAAGGCAGTCATGAACATGTTTACGGCGCAGGCGGCCCACCAACTCTCTTCTCTCGGCGTGATGGTTGTGTGCTTCCACCCAGGCTGGGTTCAAACCCGAATGGGAGGAAAGGATGCAGACCTCAGCCCAGAAGAATCCGCAAGAGGCATCGTCGAAACGATTGAGTCCCTCAATAACTCGGATTCCGGGAAGTTCTTCCGGTGGGACGGAACCGAACACCCCTGGTAGGCGAATGTCGCTAAAGGGCCCTACTTGCCGGCATCATCGACCGAGCAATCGATAGATCGCTCACGCCACTAGCAATTGGTTTCGCCACCTACGGCACAATCAG